>WGAA01000232.1 GCA_015489285.1 Anaerolineae bacterium
GGAGCAGGGGGACGACGGTGGAGGAAGAGGGCCATCGCCACCGCCCCGAGCAGAACCACGAGCAGAAAGAGGGCGCCGTACACCCGTTTCATCGCCCTGTCATCCTATATCTCCTCGTACTCGGCCAGGAAGTGGCGCAGCGCGGGAGGCTCCTTGACCAGGCGGAGGGGGCGGATTTTCTCCGGATGGTGGTAGAGCTGAACAATCGCCTCGGCCACGTAGTCCAGGTGGGCCTGGGTGTACACCCGGCGGGGGATCGCCAGGCGCACCAGCTCCAGGCGGGGGAACTCCCAGGTCCCCGTTTCCGGATCGTGCTTCCCGAAGGCCACCGTGCCCAACTCCACGGCCCGGATGCCCCCTTCCCGGTACAGGGCGACGGTAAAGGCCTGACCGGGCAGATGCTCCCGGGGCCAGTCGGGCAAGAAGCGCAACATGTCCAGGTACACCGCGTGGCCGCCGGGGGGTTCGAGGATGGGCACCCCGGCCTCCCTCAACCGCTGCGCGAGGTACCGCACCTGACCGACCCGATAGCGCAGGTAGGAAAGCTCCACCGCCTCGAGAAGGCCCTGGGCCAGCGCCTCCATATCCCGTCCGGCCAATCCCCCGTAGGTGGGGAACCCCTCCGTCCGCACCATCACCTCCTGAATGCGGGCAAACAAGCGGGCATCGCGCACCGCCAGAAGTCCGCCGATGTTCACCAGCCCATCCTTCTTCGCGCTCATCAACATCCCGTCGGCCAGGGAAAAGGTCTCCCGCACGATATCCCGGATGGACATGTGAGGGGCTTCCCGCTCGTGGATGAAATACGCGTTCTCCGCGTGGCGGGCGGCGTCCAGATACAAGGGGACCTGATAGCGATCGCACAACGCGCGTACCCCTCGGAGATTCTCCAGGGAGACGGGCTGTCCCCCGCCCGTGTTATTCGTGATGGTGATCAGGACGAACTTGGGGCGAGGGTGGCCTTGCAGGGCCTCCTCCAGGCGATCCAGATCCACGTTTCCCTTGAAAGGATGATCCCGTTGCGTGTCGTAAGCGGCCTCGATCACCAATTCCAGGGGGGTGGCACCCTGGGCCACGATGTTCGCGTACGTCGTGTCAAAGGGTTGGTTCGTCGCCACCACGTCGCCCGGTTGCAGCAGGATCTCGAACAATACCCGTTCTGCGGCTCGGCCCTGGTGGACGGGGGTGAAGTAGGGGAACCCAAAGAGCTCCCGTTGAACCTGGGCCAGGCGGTAATAGCTGCGGGCCCCCGCGTACGCCTCATCGCCCCGGTGCAACGCGGCCCATTGCTCGTCGCTCATCGCCCCCGTACCGCTGTCCGTGAGCAAATCGATGGTCACGGCCTGAGAGGGAAGGTTGAACAGGTTGAAGCGGGCCTCCCGGATGTACCTCTCTCGTTCTTCCCGGGTCGTCAAGGGGATACGTTCCACGGCCTTTATCTTGAACGGCTCGAACACGTACGGGTTCATCGGGCTCCTCCTCTGTGCGGGCTCGGCACACCCCTCTTGTGTAGCAGAATTCATCAAACATCCCGCTTACGGTATAATGCGGCCGGAAAGTAGACCTCATTCCAGGACAGGATATCCGTGAGCGCTCGGACACGTGGCTCCCAAAAGAGAACCCGGCACCGCCGTCCCCCCTCGCCCTCCTGGGCCCTTCCCCCCGCGTGGGAGGGGAGCCTTCTGGCCCTGGCGGCCCTGATCACCACCTTCTACCGCATCGGGCACACCAGCCTCTGGGCCGACGAAGGCAACAGTGCGGCCCAGGCCATGCGCCCCCTGGGGGAACTGATCCGTCGCGCGGCGCTGGACATCCACCCGCCCCTATATTATGTCCTCCTCCACCTGTGGGCCCAAATCTTCGGGACGTCGGAAGGGGCCCTGCGGGCGCTCTCCGCGCTTTTCGCCGTGGGCACCGTCCTCCTCCTCTGGCTCACCACCCGCATCCTCTGGGGACAAGGAACGGCCCGGGTGGCCGGCCTCCTGGCCGCCCTTCACCCCTTCCTCGTGTACTACGCGCAGGAAGCCCGCATGTACACCCTCCTCGTCTTCTGGGCCGTCCTGGCCGTCTACGCCTTCCTCCGCATCGTCCTGAAAGAGGGGCGGGCCCGTTTGGCCCTCCTCGACGCGGGGCATCGGTCCTTTTCCCCCGAGGGCGGGGTCCTGGCCACCCTTTCCCCTCACCACCCCGCGCTCCAGCTGGGGCGCTGGGACCTGGTGTACATCCTCGCGGTGGCCGCGGGGCTGTGGACGCATTACATCTTTCCCCTCATCCCCCTCCTCCTGATTCTCGCGTACACGGGCTGGATTCTCTCCACCCGCCGCACCCTCCCCTGGCTGCCGCGGGTCATCCGCCTGCTGACCGACCACCTGGCCGCGCTCCTCCTCTTCCTCCCCTGGCTTCCCATCCTCTTACGCCGGACCGGAGCGTGGCCCCACCCGAAGGACGTCCTCCCCCTGGAGAAAGGGGTGACGACCGCCTTCCGCTGGCTGGCCGTTGGCCCTCTGCTGCCTGCCGGCCTTTCCCGCTGGCTGTGGGTGTGGGCCGCCCTCCTGATCGTCGCGCTGTGGCCCTGGCGTCGGGCCGGGGTCATGGGACGCCGTCGGGCCCACTGGTTGAGCTGGGGGCTGCCCCTGGGCTGGTTGGTGGCGCCCATCGCGCTCCTGGCCGGGTTGAACATCTTCCGGGTCGCGTACCTCAAATTCCTCCTCATCGCGCTGCCCCCCTTCCTCATCCTCATCGCGCGGGGCAACCTGGCCCTGTGGGATACCTTCGCCCGCGCGCGCAAGCGGTGGCAGTTCGTCGCCTTGACGTGGGCCGGCGTCACCCTCCTCATCGTCCTCCTCGGCCAATTGCGCGGTCTGGCCTACTATTACACCCATCCCGACCAGGCCCGGGACGATTACCGGGGCATCGTCCGCTACGTGGAAGCCATTGCCTCGCCCGAGGATGCCATCATCCTCAACGCGCCCGGCCAATGGGACGTTTTCTGCTACTATTACCCGGGGTGTGATCCCCTCCAGGACCCGGGGAGCGCCCCACGTGTCGCCGGATATCCCCCCGTATACGCCTTACCCCAGGAACGCCCTCCGCATCCCGACCGGCTGCGGGCTCGCCTGGAGGAGATCGCGCGCGAGCACCGCAAACTCTTCGTGCTCCTCTGGGGCACGGGGGAAAGCGACCCCGAGAACATCGTGGAGACGTGGCTGGACCGGCACACGTACAAGGCCCTGGACGTGTGGCGGGGGCACGTGCGCTTCCTCATCTATGCCACGCCCCGCTCCCGCTCGGAGAACGCGCTCGTCCGGCCCGTGGGAGCCCGCCTGGGGAACGCGGTCGAACTGGAGAAGATGGTTTTGTTGAACCCCCGCGTGAGCCCCGGCGACGTGGTCCAGATCGGGCTGCGCTGGCGCGTCCTCCATCCCCTGGGAGAGCGGTACAAGGTCTTCGTCCAGATCCTGGGCCCGGGAGACCGCCTCGTCGCCCAGCGGGACTCGGAACCCGTCGGCGGCAGCCGCCCCACGTCGTCCTGGAAGCCGGGGGACGTGGTGGAGGACCACTACGGGGTGCTGATTCCCCTGGGGACGCCGCCGGGCACATACCGCATCATCACCGGGATGTACAACGCGAACACGGGGCAACGCCTGCCCGTCACCCTCGCGGGGTGGAAGGGGGACTTCGTGGAGCTGCCCACCCACGTCCAGGTCCAACGGCCGACCTTCCCCCCGCCCGAGGAGGTCCTCCCTATCCAACACCGTGTCCACGAACGGTGGGGGCCCCTCGTCCTCCTCGGGTACACCATGTACAAGCGGGGGTACGCCCACGCGCCCGATACCCCCCTGCACCCGGGGGATTTCCTGCACCTCACCCTTTTCTGGAAGGCCGTGGAGCCGCCGCAGGACCGCTGGCGGGTCACCGTGAACATGGTGGACGGGTGGGGGAACGTGGTCGCCAGTGTAACCGACGATCCCGCGGGGCCCACCTACCCGACGACCGAGTGGGCCCGGGGCGAAGTCGTCCGTGGGGAATTCGACATGTACATCCCGCCGGAAACCAAACCGGACACGTACGGCCTGCAAATTCAACTCTGGAAAGGGGATACCCCTGTGAGGGAACCCGTTCCTTTGGGTGCCGTAACCCTGGAGAAATACGGGAGGTGAACGATGGTCTACACAGGAACCATCCACCTGAGCACGCGCGGACATTCGGACATGCACGATATTACCGGGGACGTCCAACGCATCGTCGCCGAATCAGGGCTCACCGCGGGGATTGTGACGGTTTTCTCCCCCAGCTCCACCAGTGGCATCACGACCATCGAGTTCGAATCGGGGGCCCTCTCCGACCTGAAACGCCTTTTCGACGAGATCGCGCCGGAGGACCGGGAGTACATGCACAACTTGCGCTGGGGGGACGGGAACGGATATGCCCACGTCCGGGCCGCCCTCCTGGGGCCCTCCCTGACCGTGCCCTTTGCCCAGGGCCGCCTGCTCCTGGGGACGTGGCAGCAGATCACCTTCATCGATTTCGACAACCGCCCGCGACAACGCCGCATCATCGTCCAGGTCGTGGGTGAACGGGCTTGAGGGGGACGGGGATGACGGCCGTAGGCTTGGACGCGCTCCTCCTCTGGGCCGATGACCCCTCGGCCCCGGCCGCGTTCTACGCGCAAATGGAGGGCATCCGCCGGGAGGGGACGACCCTGCGCCTGCCCGACGGTCACGTGTGGCAGCTCTGTCCCGGACGCAAGGAATGCCCCACCCGTGGGCCCCACGGCATCGTTCCCGCCCTTGCGGTCAGGGACATCGTCGAAGCCAAGGGGTGGATACGCCACCTGGGCCGCCCCATCGTCTTCGAGGAAGTGGTTCCCGGGCTGGCCCGCTTCACCTTCCTCGACCCGACGGGCCAACCCGTGGACATGGTCCAGGAGCTGGATGCGAGCACCTGGACGCGCGGTGCCCGCATCCCCGAACCCGAGGCCCCTCCCCGTCCCCCGCGTGTGACCGGTCTCTTCGAGCTTTCCCTCTACGCCGTGGACACGACCCGGGCCTTGCACCTGTACCGGGACACGCTGGGGTTGGAGGTCGGCCTGGCCTATTTCGCCCACATCCACCTCATCCTGGACACGATCCCGCTGGTCATTCGGCCCACCTGGCACCGGTGCCGGGGGGAACTGCCCCACACCCCGGCCCTCCGCCTGCGCGTCCCTCCCGATCTCCCGGAAAAGTGCCGCGCTGCGGGGCTCGCCTGGACGGCCCCCCTCCCCGACGCCTGTCCGGGCTCATGGTACTGGGACGGGGAGACGACCTTGTGCGCCCTTGTCGCCACGTGAAAATCGGGTGGAGGACCTCTCGGGGCATCCAA
>WGAA01000233.1 GCA_015489285.1 Anaerolineae bacterium
CACCCCCGCCGCCCCCCTTCGTCGTGCGCGCCGCCCGGGAGCACGGCATCGACACCCGGGGCCGCTACATCGTCGTCGACCAGGCCCACCAGCGCATGTACATCGTCGAGGGCAATGCTCTTGTCCGGGTGCTCCCCGTGAGCACCGGAGATCCCCAACGGGGCTTCTTCACCCCGGCCTGGGTCGGACGGGTGGGCGTCTACTGGGGCACCTTCAGCGCACACGGCGTCTACGCGGACAACGCGTGGCACCTGTTCCGCGCGCCCGGGGGGAACATTCTCATCCACGGGTTGCCGTACACCCTGGACGCGAGGGGACGCAAAATATACCAGGATGCGGACGCGCTGGGCAAGACGCCCGCCTCCCGCGGGTGCATCCGACTGCGCCCGGACGACGCGGCCTGGTTCACCCGCTGGGGTCCCGCGGGCGTCCCCATCGTCATCCTGCCGCATCCTGCATCCCAGGGGAAGGGAACACCATGAACGGGACGATTCTACTCCTTGCAGGGCTCGTACTCCTCCTGCTCTTAGTGGCTTACGCGTTCTGGCGGCGAGGTCGCGACCTGCGGCGGACCAGCGGCTTGCCCCAGGGCAAGGTGGTGTACACGGACATGGAACGGGCGCGGCCTCCCGAAGCTCCGTTACGCAGCGAGCGGTGGGGCCTCGTCGGCAAGCCGGACTACATCCTGGAAACCGCGGACGGCCTCATCCCCGTGGAAGTCAAATCCACGCGCCTCCCCCGTTCCGGCCGTCCGTACCCGGGGCACGTCCTCCAGCTGGCCGCCTACTGCCTCCTCATGGAGGACATCTACGGCCAGGCCCCGCCCTTCGGCTACATCCGCTACGGTGACGGGCAGACGGTCCGCATCCCCTACACGGAAGCCCTGCGGAACGAGGTGGTGAACACGCTGAAGGCCATGCGGGCCGGGGAGCGCGCGTCCGATGTCCCCCGTTCCCACGCGTCATCCTGGCGCTGCCGGCGGTGTGGGCTGGCCTATGTGTGTGGTTCTCAACGATTGGTGGCATAATAGGGGGAAGACGAGATCGGGATCTGAGGAGGGGATATGACCCACGAGACGCACATTCCACACTTCTACCCTGTCATCCTGGCCGGAGGGAGCGGCACCCGCTTATGGCCGCGCAGCCGCCGCAAAAAGCCCAAGCAGTTCCTCCGCTTCAACAGCGAGCGCACTCTCCTCCAAGAATCCTACGCGCGGGTGGAGCCCCTGGTCCCGCCCGACCACGTCTACGTGGTCACCAACGCCCAATTCCTGGACCAGGTCCACGAACAACTCCCCCGCATCCCCCTGAGCAACCTGCTGGGGGAACCCGAGGGGCGGAACACGGCCCCGGCCATCGGCTGGGCCGCCACCCTCATCCGCCGTCATGACCCCGAGGGGATCATGGCCGTCCTCACCGCGGACCACATCATCAACAAGGTCGAGACCTTCCGCCGGGTGCTGCGGGCCGCGGTCGAGGTGGCCCGGGAGGGCCGGATCGTCACCCTGGGCATCGACCCGACCGAACCCGCCACGGGATACGGCTACATCGAACGGGGGCGCCTCCTGGGCACGTGGCACGGGTTCTCCGTCTACGAACTCCTCCGCTTCACGGAGAAACCGGACCGGGCCACGGCCGAGGCGTTCCTGCGCACGGGACGTTTTTCCTGGAACAGCGGCATGTTCATCTGGCAAGTGGAGCGCATCCTCCGGGAGATACGACAGCACATGCCCGACCTGTACGAGGGGCTGATGCGCATCGACGCCGCGTGGGACACCCCCCAAAGGGAGGAGGTCCTCCGAACCGTTTGGCCCACCTTGCCCAACACCTCCATCGACTTCGGCGTCATGGAACACGTTCGGGATGCCGCGGTCATCCCCGTGGACATCGGTTGGAATGACGTGGGAAGCTGGGAAGCCGTGTACAAGGAACTGCCCAAGGACGGGCAGGGCAATGCCGTAGAAGGACAGGCCGTGCTCATCGATGTACAAAACAGCCTGGTCCTGAGCGATGGCCGCCTGATCGCCCTGGTCGGCCTTACGGATGTGGTCGTCGTGGAAACCGAGGATGCCGTCCTCATCTGCCCACGAGATCGCGCCCAGGACGTGCGTCGGGTGGTCCAGGCGCTCCAGGATCGGGGGTGGGAGGCGTACTTGTGAGGCGTTGGACATCCTTCGCGCTCCTTCTCCTCCTTCTCACCCTCCTCCTGCCCGGAGGGGGGACCGCTCGAGCCCGTTCCACCTTTCGTTCGGTCCGTTCCGGCATGTGGAACGACCCGGAAACGTGGGGATACCCCCGTCCCGCGCGTCCGGGCATCAACATTCCCGACGAGGAAAGTCACGTCATCATCGCCCGCAACACCCGCGTCCTCATCGACACCCCTCACGTCCACATCGCCCAATTGAGCGTCCACGCGGGGGGGATCCTCCAGGCCGCAAGGGCCACCGACCTCACCCTCACCGTGACCCAGGACGTGCTCGTCGACGGGACCCTCATCGGCCCCGCGAGCGCCACCCTGGAGGTCGAATCCCGGGAAGGCGCCATCGTCAACGGGGGGCTGATCCTGGGAGGCCCCACCTCCACCACATCGTTCCAGGGCGGGAACATCCACCTTCGCGCGCACCGGGGACGGGTGGAGAACTGGGGGCACATCCAAGGGGGAACCGGCACGCCGGGCGGATGGGTCCTCCTCGAAGCGCGGACCGGGCTCATCCGCAACCGGGGGGAAATTCGCGGGGGCCGTGACGGAGGCCCCGTCCTCCTCCGGGCGCCCACCCTGGACATCAAGGGGGGAAAGATCCTGGGCGGCGCGGCCGATGTCACCCTCGCCGCGTCCCAGGCCGTCCTGGCCGGCGACCGGGGCACGCGGGTGGCCGGAAACGCCGTCTACGCGCTGGTGCACTCGGGCCTGCTGGACGTGCCCGACCAGGAGACGATGGGCTGGCTGGCCCGGGAACGGGGCCTGTGGCTCCTCGGAGGCCCCGGGGCCGACCTCAACGTGACGGGGAACGGGGCCCGATTTCCCCCCTTCCACGCCCTGGACGGGGGCGTCCACGTGTGGTTCGACCTCTCCCACATCAGCCTGGATCCGGGAACCACCTTCGCGGACGTGAGCACTGCCCCCCTGGAAACCCAGAACGGGCGGGACATCCCCCTCATCCGTCTTCTCCCCCGTCGCCTCTCCCCCGCCCACCCGGGGGCCGATCTCACCTGGGTGTGGGACGTGGTGAACGTGGGCTATGTGCCCGCACGGCCGACCCTG
>WGAA01000234.1 GCA_015489285.1 Anaerolineae bacterium
ATGCGTGATTCGTAATGCGTAACTTGAAGACAAGCTCGGCTTTGTGGCGAGAACCTTGCTGCCACGCCAACCAATTACTCGTTACTCCGTTACTCGTTACTGACGTTGGCGCGGTAAGGTCAACCTTGTTCTCGCGCCGCCCCTTTAATCGTTAATTGTCAATTGTTAATCGTTGTCTTCCCGCGCCATCCAATTACTCGTTACTCGTCACTCGTTAGCCACAGGCCGCAGGCCTTCGCCAGGATGAGCCGACGACAGGGGTTCCTCTACCACGGCTCGCACCGATCGCGGGTAAGGACAGGCCCATTCCCGGAGGCGCTTCCAATCCAGGTCCTCCAGCATCAACTCGTCCAGGGCCGGGGTCATTCCGTACCGCTTGCGATGCACGTAGATCCAGTCCAGCAGGGCTTTTTCCGGTTCTGCCCACAGAATGTCCCCCTCGGTCCGGTAACCGAAGAAGAGCCGCGGGTGCAACCGGTGAAAGACGATCTCGCCCAGGGGCGTCTGACGCCGTCCGGAGCGGGAAGTGGAGGCACAGGTGAGGACCAGGGGGATCTGCGAGAGGATCCCGTACCGTTCGAGGGCACTCTCGAAGGAGATGTAGCAGGGCGCGCCGATGATCATGGCCAGCGCCTCCAGGGTGGGACGCCCAAAGCGGTTGGCGTAGAGGCCGGGGCCCACGTGCATGAGGTAGCCCCTTTTTTCCAACCGGGTTACGGCCTTGCGCACTGCGCCTTCGCCCAGCCCGGTAAGTTGCTTCAGCCCTTGCAAGGTGAGAAAATCCCCACCCTGTTGGGCCATGTCCCGCAGCAACGCAATCCAGCGGTCAAGGGTGTAATACGCGCTCATCTCAGCACCTGCTCCAACCACGCACGCACCTCTTCCACCATGACGCTCAGAACATCCGGACGAAGGACCTGCGTCCGATAGCGCAGGGGAAGGAAGCGTTCCAGTTCCTGGCGCACCCTGTCCGGCCTCAGACGGGTCAAGTTGTCACGAAAGCGCTCGGGTTGAACCCCGTAGTCTTCCAGCTTCCTGCGCACCATATCCTGGTCCACTTCGATGCCCCGCTGTCTCAACCACCAGATGTCGAACACGTCTCGCCCCTTGACGTAACGCCGCCCCGCGAATGCCGCCACTTTGTCGGCCAGTATCTCCGCCTCGGTTTCCGCCCGCACCACCACCAGGGGCAATGCAGGCAGGGGGGACGGGAGGCGCAGGGGAGTGACGCGGGTGGTGTAGGCCGGATACGGGGCAAATTTAACGCTAACGGACGTGGCATCCTGAGCGTGATTCCCACGGTAATACACCTTCCAGCGTACAATCTCCGCAGTCGTCTTCTGCACGCGCAGAGAGATCTCCCCCTCAAAGAAAGGTGCCAGTTTCGTCATTTCTGGCTGCACGCGCTCGAACAGTTCCTGTAACTCAGAGGGCGTCAACGTGGTCACGAAATCGAGGTCCTCCGAGTAACGCGGGCCGCCGTAGACCAGTCGCAAACATGTACCCCCCTGGAAGGTCACCCGATCCGAGGCCGGTTGAGCGTAAAGAGCTGCGAGCACATATACCTGAAGGGTCTCCTTCAGGACGACGCGCAGCGGCAGCCCCTCCTCTTCCGCCCGTTCCCTGAGAATGTCCAAAAGGGCCATTTTCATTTCCCGGATTGCCCAAATTTGTCCCACAATCGAATTGTAAAGCGCCAATGTGGGGCCTGTCAAATGCCGGTTCCCGGGCTAACGAGTGACGAGTAACGAGTAACCGGATGGCGTGGGAAGACAACGATTAACGATTGACGATTAACGATTAAAGGGCCGATGCGTCGACTCCTGACGACCGACGAACGACCGACGACGAACGAAAGATTGGCCCAGCAGCGCCGGGCGAATTTCGCCCCCCCGCCCAGAGCTGAACCTCTGGGCTACGTTAGAGGAAAGCCCCCTGGAAGGGGGCTCCTGGAGGCCGCTTTCAGCGGTCTTTGCCCGATGTAGCACGGGGTCTTTAGCCCCGTGCGGGGATGGCGCGAAAACAAGGTGATCGCTACAGAGCCAACCTATCTTCAAGCTACGCATTACGTATCACGTCATCAAGCCGAGCTACGCCTGCAGTGCCGACCTTCTCACCGGCGCCTGACGCATGACGGGTGACGAGAAGAGGCCATCGGTCCAGACTTCCGAAGTCTGCGACCTAACATTTGCGCAATCAGACGAGGAAGCACGAAAACCGGCTAATTTTTGCGAGTTTTTTGCTGGCTTGGTGGAGCCGTACTGAGCGGTAGACGCAGTACTTTGCCCGCAAAGGCGCTCCACTCGGTGAACCTTAACAACTTACCTTCTGAACTCAGGCTGATGTGAGCAGAGACATGGGCCCCCACCTGTACCAGGCGCTTGATGCCCAAGCGGCGCACATCCAACGCCTGCTCATCGGGTTGGGGCAGGTGGGTCAGCCAATGGAGGGCCCAGCGGATGAAGTTGGCGGC
>WGAA01000235.1 GCA_015489285.1 Anaerolineae bacterium
CCCCCTCACCTCTCCCCTTTCCACCCCGACGGCAACCCCCGGGGGCAAGGAAAGCGTCTTCCCCCTGAAGGGACGCATCGCTTACCACTCGGATCGGGCGGGGAATTTCGACATCTGGGTGATAGATCTGGCGAGCGGGGAAAACCATCCCCTCACCACCAACAAGGCACGGGATATCGAACCGGATTGGTCGCCCGATGGGACCCGGCTGGTCTTCTCCACAGGTCGGGACGACCCGGAAAACCTGCAACTCTACGTGATGCGGGCCGACGGCTCCGACCAACACCCCCTCCTCAAGGACACCCGTCCCTACGATAACTGGTCCCCGGCCTGGTCCCCCGACGGCACCCGCATCGCGTTTCAGACGAACCGGGATGTGCGCGTCCAGGGGTTCGACCTCTACGTGGTCAACGCGGACGGGACGGGGGAACGCCCCCTCGTGGTGGGGCCCGGCAACCAGTACCACGTGGATTGGTCCCCCGACGGTCGCCACATTGTCTATGTGGACGACCGGGACGGGGATGGGGAGATTTACGTGGCCGACGCGGATGGACGCCATCCCAAGAAGTTGACGGACAACTTCGCCGCGGAGAAATACCCCCACTGGTCCCCCGACGGTCGGTGGATCCTCTTCCAGAGCAATCGGGAGGGCTTGTGGCGCCTGTACATCATGCGGCCCGATGGCAGTGAGGTGGAACGGATAAGTGTTCCCCTCCTGGCCAACGATGAGATGGGCGCGTGGTCCCCGGACGGGCGGTATATCGTGTTCACGTCGGACCGGGCCCAACGGGATTGGGAGCTTTACGTGATGCCCCTGCACGAGGAGGCGTGGCAACGGCTGACCTTCAACTTCCCCCAGATCAAGGACCGACATCCCGCGTGGACGAAGTAATGCCGATGATGAGCGGGGGCACGTGCGCTTCCCCTCGTATCAGGGCTGCTGCGCCCGCCGCCGGATGTCCAGGATGAGGGCTCGGGTGAGAAGGGTGGTATAGGTGGCCCAAAACGCGGGCAGGATCAGGAGGAAGATGGGGAGAAGGAGGCTAACCAGGGTGCTGAGGAGGAGAAGGAAGGCCGCAATGACGGTGTGCACGGGGCGCAGGAAGACGAGGTAGACGCTGTTGCGCAGGACCAATGTGAGGGAGGGGTCCTCCTGGAGGACGGAGAGGGGATTCACGTAAAGGCCGGCCAGTCCCCATATGAAGAGGAGCCATCCCCAGACGAGCGCGATGTAGGGCCCTACGCGCCACCCCACCCGTACGTAGAAGAGGACGTTGGCCCCGAGGATGAGCCCTAACCCGCCCCAGACGACGGCAAGACGCCACGCCCGAGGGAACAGAGTTCGCACGTCCCCCTTCCAGCGGGAGACGTGGACGGCCCGACCGTCCAGAGCCTGCCGTGCGGCCTCATGCAAAGCCATCCACGCGGGAGGACCCGGCAACAGGAGGAGCCCCGCGACCTCGGTCAAGAGGGAGAGGGCGACGAAGGGGAACAGCTCCTCGTACACCGTCCGCACCGCGTGCCAGGCCAGACGTAATGGGTGGGTGCCCTCCCCCGCAGGGGAGGGCTGCATCCCTTCCTTCCCGCTCATTTTCCCCTATTTCGCGCTCAAGCGGGTACGGGGAAGCGCAAGCACAGCTCCATGACCTCCCGGCGCACCCGGTTTTGCAGGTCTTCGTTTTCCACGTCGTTGAGAATGGCCCCGATCCACGCGGCGATTTGCTTCATCTCCTCCGGCCCCATGCCCCGCGTGGTGACGGCCGGGGTACCCAGGCGGATACCACTGGCCACGAGGGGTGGGTTGGGGTCGTAGGGGATCATGTTCTTGTTCGTGTGGATGCCCGCGTTGTCCAGGGCCTTCTCCGCCTGTTTCCCGGTGACACCCAGGGGGGTGAGGTCGACGAGGAGGAGATGGTTGTCCGTGCCGCCGGAGACGAGGCGCACGCCGTACTTGACCAGTTCTTCGCCCAATACTTTGGCGTTTTCCACCACGCGTTGGGCGTATGCCTTGAATTCCGGCCGCAGGGCCTCACCGAAGGTGACGGCTTTCCCCGCGATGACGTGTTCCAAAGGTCCCCCCTGATATCCCGGGAAGACGGCCTTGTCGATTTTCTGGGCCAACTCCGCCTTGGAGAGGATGAGCCCGCCCCGTGCCCCGCGCAGCGTCTTGTGGGTCGTGGAGGTGATGACGTCGCAGTAGGGGACGGGGTCGGGGTGGACACCTGCGGCGATGAGGCCGGCCACGTGGGCCATGTCGAACATGAGATAGGCGCCCACCGTGTCCGCGATCTCCCGCAGCCTAGGGAAATCGAACCAGCGAGGGTAAGCGCTCGCGCCGACGACGATGACTTTGGGCTTGTGCTCGTCGGCCAGGCGGTATATCTCCTCGTAATCCAGACGCTCCGTCTCCCGGTTGACCGTGTAGTGGATGAAGTTGTAGAACTTGCCCGTGGCGCTGAGGCGGAAGCCGTGGGAGAGATGGCCTCCGTGGTCGAGCTTCATGGCCAGGGCCGTGTCCCCCGGCTTCATCAGGGCGAAGTAGGCGGCCTGGTTGGCTTGGGAGCCGGAGTGGGGTTGCACGTTCGCGTGTTCGGCCCCGAAGAGCTTCTTGGCCCGTTCGATGGCCAACCGTTCGATGACATCGACCCATTCACAGCCGCCGTAATAGCGTTTGCCCGGGTAGCCCTCCGCGTACTTGTTCGTCAACACCGAGCCCATTGCGGCCAGCACCGCGGGGCTCACATAATTCTCCGAAGCGATGAGCTCCAGGCCCAACCACTGTCGTCGCCGTTCCCCTTCGATGGCCTCGAAGACCTCCGGGTCGCTCTCCGCGAGCACACGTCGGGGATCGGGCATGTCCAACCAACTCGGCACACGAGTGTAGAACGCTTCCATCTCTGGAGCATTTGATGAGGTCATGACATCCTCCTGCTCGAATTGAAAACTGGCCGCGCCTTCGCGGCCGACCGACCATCTTCAGCACCCCCTAGTATACCCAAAGAAGTTGTCAGACAACAAACGTAACGAGTGACGAGTAACGAGTAAGGGACTGGCGCGAAGACAAGATTGGCCCTACAGCGCCAACTCTCCTGCCCAAATTACGCATCACGCATCACGTCATCACGCCACGATGCGCTAGCCGCGCCGACTCCCCCCTACCGCCTGACGCATGACGAGTGACTGTCAAGTCCTGAAATACGTTTAGTCTGGTCCTGCGGATAGTCAGCATTGGCACATTAACAAGTGGCCTCCGTCTCGGGTGGAAAGACCAAGGCAGGTGCCGTGACACGGCCGAGATAGACATCTTCGGGCCGGGCGTAGTTCAAGCTCAGGTGGGGGCGGCAAGAGTTGTAGAGATACACCCCCTCGTTCCAAGCCTGCTGAGCCTGCTCGAGCGAGTCGAAGGGGCCCTCAAGGGCGTATTCGTTCTTGAGGGTGCCGATGACCCGCTCGGCAAAGGCATTGTCGTAGGCGTTGC
>WGAA01000236.1 GCA_015489285.1 Anaerolineae bacterium
CAGGGGGACTTCGGGGGTGACCATGACCCAGAAGTGGCCGTAATGGTATGCGTTGAGCTGATGGATGGTGGCCCATTCCAGGAGAAGGCCGTAGAGGATGCCTGTGAACAGGCGCACGAGGGCGACTCCTCCGCCGTGATGCCACGCGTGGTGGATGGCCTTCAGCAGGAGGAGGTACATGGTTATTTCGAAGGTTGTGGCGTACACGTCAGGCGTCATACGGCATGCGTCAGGCGTCAGGCGCCGGTGAGAAGGTCGGCACTGCAGGCGCACCTGGGTGTGATGACGTGATGCGTAACGTCACTCGTCATTCGTCATGCGTCAGGCGCCAGGAGGGAAGTCGGCGCGGTTAGCGCAACCTGGCTTAAAATACGTGATGCGTGATTCGTAATGCGTGATGCGTAACTTGAAGACAAGTTGGCTTGGTGGAGTCAACCTTGGCTTTACGCCAGGCAGTTACTCGTTACTCCGTTACTCGTTACTAGCGTTGGCGCTGCTAAGCCAACCTATCTCCTTGCCAACCTTTTAATCGTTAATCGTCAATCGTTAATCGTTGTCTTTCCGCGTCCGCGGGCAGAGTGATGACCCGGGCGGAGGGGAATTCCCGTCGCGCGAAGGGAACGAGTTCCGGGCGAACGACTACGACCGCGACCCGGTACGGCACGTCATGCAGCGCTCGTAGCCCGTTCGTCCACCCCCTCCCCTCCAGCCACTCCAGCGGCCCCAGCTCGTCCACGATGAGCAAATCGCCGGGCGGACACGCGGCCAGCACCCGGTTCCCCCACGCCAGGACCTCCGGATCCAGACGCCATCGTCCCAGGACCAGGGAGAAACGGGCCGCATCGACCTCCCCGCGGCCGTCCACGGCCAGCAACCGGCGCTCGCCGCAGTGCAGACATTGGACCTCGATCCCCGTCTTGACGCCCTCCTCGAAAACGGCCGGGGAGAGGACCCCAACCACCGTCCACCCCCGGGACCGGGCCCGTTCGGCCAGCGTCCGACAAAAGGTCGTCTTGCCCGCACCGCGCGGTGCGGTGAGCACGTACAACCGCCTCATGTCCACACCACGTGCCTGTGGCCGTCCGTCTGCAACAAGCGCAGGGGGATGCCGTACACCCGGCTCAACGCCTCGGCCGTGAAGATCTCCTGCAGGGGGCCGAATTGGGGGGGATGCCCGGGCTCGATGAGCAACACGTCATCCGCGACCGCGAGGACCACGTCGGGCTCGTGGTTCGTCATGAGGATGGAAACCCCCGCGTCCCGCAGCCGACGCATGATCTCGATAATGCGGACCTTGTTGCGCAGGTCCAGGTGGGCCGTGGGCTCGTCCAGGAGGAGCAAAGCCCCCGTAGACGCCGAGGCAGCCGGTGCCGTGATCTGGGCCAGCGCGCGGGCGATGAGCAGCAGTTGGCGTTCCCCACCGGAGAGGGTGGGCACCGGGCTCTGGGCCAGATGGGCGATGCCGACCTGCTCCATGGCGTGCAGCGCGATGTCCACGTCCTCCTCCGAGGGCATCTCCAGGGGGGAGAGGTGGGGGGTGCGGCCCAGGAGCGCGTATTCCAGGGCCGAGTAGTCGAAGGGGGTGTACTCACTTTGCGGCACCAGGGCCATGTGGCGACCGCGGGTGCGGGAGGAAAGGTCGGAGAGGCGGGTTCCCGCGAAGCGGATCTCCCCGCGCCACGGTGTGAGCCAGCCCAGGGCCAGGTAGAGGAGCGTGGTCTTGCCCGCGCCGTTCGGCCCCAGCACCGCGACGATACGTCCCGGACGCATTTCGAAGTTCACCCTTTCGAGGACCGGGTGTCCGGCGTGGTAGCCGAAGGAAACCTCTCGGAAGGAAAGGATGGGCGTCCTCATAGCTTTCAAGCCCCTTTCGTCACGTGCTTTGTCGGCTGGGTCATCATCAGGAACAGGAAGATGGCCGCCCCGAACAGGGAGGTGAGAATGCCCAGGGGGATCTCCCCCGGCAGGAGGGTGCGGGCCAGGTCGTCGCAGAGGAGGGTGAACACGCCGCCCAAGAGCATGGACGCGGGCAGGCTGAACCGGGTGTCGGCCCGGAAGAGGCGCCGGGCGATGTGGGGCACGATGAGCCCCACCCAGCCGATCATGCCGGTGACGGAGATGAGCGCGGCCGTGGGCAGCACCGCGGCCAGGATGAGCAAAGCCCGCTCCCGCCCCGCAGCCACGCCCAGGGAAAAGGCGATGCGCTCGTCCAGGGACAGCACGTTCAGCCGCCAGCGGTACAGGTACATGACGGTCAGCCCCAGCAGCACTGCGGGCAGGGTGCTCAGGAGTTTGCCCCATGTCAGGCCGGAAAGTCCACCCAACAGCCAGAAAGTAATTTCCGGCAACTGGGTCAGGGGGTCGGCCAGGTACTTGAGCAGTCCGAGCCCCGCGGAGAACAGCGCGGACACCGCAATACCGGCCAGGATGAGGCGCAGCATCCAGCCCCCGTAGCGCAGACGACGGGCCAAGGTGTAGGAAAGGGCCAGGCCCAGGAGGGCGAAGAGGGCCGCGCTCACCTGGGTGAACAGGGCCGTCCCCCCCAGGAAGACGATGGAGAACGCGGCGCCGAAGGCCGCGCCCTGGGACACGCCCAGGAATCCCGGTTCCACCAGGGGATTGCTGAAGATGAGTTGGAAGACCATGCCCGCGGCCCCCAACGTCATGCCCAGCAG
>WGAA01000237.1 GCA_015489285.1 Anaerolineae bacterium
CCCGGACGTGCCGCGCGGCCCAGATGTCGTAGAGGACCGCGTGGATGTAGGCGATGAAGCGCCTTTTGTCGTACAGGGCCAGGACGCGCAGGAGGCGACTGGGCCATCCCCAGGCCCGAATGAGGGGGCCGGGGATCTCCGTGGGCCGGTACGAACCACAGAGGAGCCGGTGGAGCATATGATGCGCGTGCAGCGCCCGGACGTCGCGGTAGGCGATGCTTCCGATGCCGCCGCCGGCAAAAGTCGCACCGATGGAGTAGACGACTCGGGGTGTGCCCACAGGACCTCCTTACAGGTATAGCGAGTAACGAGTAACGGAGTAACGAGTAACCGACTGGCGCGAAGACAAGGCTATCGCTACAGAGCCAAGCTTATCTTCGAGTTACGCATCACGCATCACGCATCACGTCGCCGGAGCCAAGATGCGCCTACAGCGCCGACTTCCTCACCGGCGCCTGACGTGTGACGAATGACGTCACGAGCGGCGCCGGGCGCTAAACTGCCCGACTCATTATAGCAAAGGCCTGCGGCCTGCGGCTAACGAGTGACGAGTAACGAGTAATTGGACAACGATTAACGATTGACAATTAACGATTAAAGGGCTGGCGCGAGGACAAGGTTGTCCCTACCGCGCCAACCCGGCCCTACACCGACTATTGACGAACGACCACCGACGACCGACAAATCCTTCAGACTTCCGAAGTCGGCGAGACTTCGGAAGTCTTGGCAGGGCGCTCTGCTTAGGCCGCTTCCAGCGGTCTTCGCTTCGATGTAGCACGGGATCTTCAGCCCCGTGCGTGCTGGCGCGCACACAAGGTTGCCCTACAGCGCCAATCCTCCTTACGCATTACGAATCACGCATCACGTATTTTAAGCCAGGTTGCGCTAACCGCGCCGACTTCCTCACCGACACCTGACGCATGACGCCTGACGCCCGACGTCTAATGCAAGATCTATCTCCATCAAACACAATTCTAACGAAACTCCGCTAAAATAGAACCCGGATAGAGTGGGAAAGTAGAAGGTTATCACGATAGGGGGAGGGTGGTATGCGCTACACGAGGATCCAAGAAACCATTATCCGTCCACCGGCGGTCGCGGGGACCTTTTACCCCGCGGACCCGAACACGCTGGAAGGGATGATCCGTTCGTACCTGGCGCAGGCGCGTGTGCCCGCGCTGGAGAAGGTGCGCGCGGTCATCGCGCCCCACGCGGGCTACATCTACAGCGGCCCCATCGCGGCACACGCGTTCAAGACCCTGGCCTCGTTGCCCGCACGACCCCGTACCGTCTACCTCATGGGACCGGCCCATTACGTCTACGTGCCCGGCATCGCCGTCACCACATTTCAGGGCTTCGCCACCCCCCTGGGGACCGTCCCCGTGGCCGACGAAATCATCGACGTCCTCCTGGCCCACGGGTATCCCTTTGTGCCCCATAACGAAGCCCACATCCCGGAACACTCCCTCGAGGTGGAACTGCCCTTCCTGCAAGTCGTCCTGGGCAACGCCTTCCGCATCGTCCCCATGCTCTTTGGGGACGTGGACCCCTTCAACGCGCTTCCCGTCCTGACGGACCTCATCCAGGCCGATCCCAACGCCATCATCGTCGTCAGCTCTGATTTGAGCCACTACCACGACTACCGGACCGCGAGGGAGCTGGACCTGGCCTTCCTGGACGCGGTCATCAACGGCGACCTGGAACGGGCCCGTCGCGGGGAAGCCTGTGGGCTCCTGCCCATCCTCACCCTGATGGGCCTTGCCCGTCGGCTGGGGTGGACACCCCATCTCCTGGACTACCGCAATTCGGGAGATACGGCCGGGGATAAAAGCCGCGTCGTGGGCTACGCGGCCGTAGCCTACACAGAATAAGGAGGACATCCGTTGGCGGAGGGAACGACCATGAGCGAGAGCTGGAAGGAAACACCCCATCTCACCGAGGACGAAGGACAGGAACTGGTGCGCATTGCCCGGCGCACCCTGGAGGAAACGCTCCTGCACGGCCGAATTTACGAGCCGGACCTGCATCGGCTGCCCGAAACCCTGCGCCAAAAGGGCGCGTCCTTCGTCACCCTGACCGAGGGAGGCATGCTGCGAGGGTGCATCGGCTCCGTGGTTGCCCACCAGCCCCTCGCGCTCGACGTACGCGACAACGCCATCAAAGCCGCCCTGGCCGACCCTCGGTTCCCTCCCATGCGGGCCGAAGAACTCCCCTACACCCACATCGAAGTCTCCGTCCTCACCCCACCCCGGCCCCTGACCTACCGCACCCCGGAAGAACTCCTGGAAAAGATCATCCCGGGCAAACACGGCCTCGTCCTCGTCCACGACGGCCACAGGGGACTCTTCCTCCCCCAGGTGTGGGAAAAACTCCCCGACAAAGTAACGTTTCTCGAGCAATTGAGTCTAAAAGCTGGGCTCCCCACCCACGCGTGGCGGGATCCCAGAACACGCATTTTTACCTTTGAAGTACAAGACTTTCACGAGAAGGAACCTAAATAAGCCGAACGCACGTACTATTCCTTGAAAGCACGTCCACACTGAAGAGGGTGGAGAAGCACGTAAGCGCGAGGTGGAGAGAACAAACACAGGGGGAAGCTCCTGTTCACAGGAGGTGAGATGAGCATGTTCGGTTGGCACAAGGAAGGACAACAAACCCACATTCCGGAAGAATTGCCCATTCTACCGCTGCGAAACACGGTGGCCCTGCCTTTCACCGTGTTACCGCTCACCGTGGGCATTCCGCGTTCGGTCAAACTGATCGAAGAGGCCATGGAAGGTGACCGGATCATCGGGCTCGTGGCCATGAAGGACCCCTCCATCGAGCTGCCCGGTCCGGATGAGGTATACACGACGGGCACCGCGGCCCAAATTCTCAAAGTCGTCAAGGCCCCCGACGACACCCTGCAAGTCGTCGTCCAGGGGCTGGAGCGCATCAAAATCGACTACTGGACGGCAACGGAGCCCTACCTGAAGGCCCACGTCACCGTAACGCCGGACATCATGGACGGCGACGAGGTGGAAATCGAGGCCCTGCGCCGCACCCTCGTCGACCTGGCTCAGAAGCTCGTCCAGTACCTGCCCAACATCCCGGAGGAGGTCATCGAATTCCTGGAACGGGTCGATGACCCCCGTTACCTGACCTACCTGCTGGCGTCCAACGCGCGCATCGAAATGGAAGACGCCCAAAAGCTCCTGGAGGAGGACAGCATCAAGGAGAAGATGCGCTTCCTCGTCAAACTCCTCAGCCGGGAGCTGGAAGTCCTGGAGCTGGGCCAGAAGATCCAGTCCGAAGCGCGCGAGGAGATGGAGAAGGCCCAACGGGAATTCTTCCTCCGCCAGCAAATGAAGGCCATCCAGCGCGAGCTGGGAGAAGAGGACGAGCAACAACGGGAGATCGAGGAGTATCGCCAGAAGATCGAGGCCGCGGGCATGCCCGAGGAGGCCAAGAAGGAAGCCCTGCGGGAACTCGCCCGCATGGAGAAGATGCCTCCTCAGGCCGCGGAGTACTGGGTCATCAAGACCTACCTGGATTGGCTGGTTGAGCTGCCCTGGAACAAGTTGACCGAGGACAACCTGGACATCGAGCACGCGCGCAAGGTCCTGGATGAGGACCACTACGACCTGGAGAAGGTAAAGGAGCGCATCCTGGAATACCTGGCCGTGCGCAAGCTGGTCAAAGAGCGGGGCATCGAAGCCAACCCGGAGGAGCGGGGCGCGGCAGGGGCCATCCTCTGCTTCGTGGGACCGCCCGGCGTGGGCAAGACCAGCCTGGGCAAGTCCATTGCCCGCGCGCTGGGCCGCAAATTCACCCGCATGAGCCTGGGCGGCGTCCGCGACGAGGCGGAAATTCGGGGGCACCGCCGCACCTACATCGGCGCCATGCCCGGCCGCATCATCCAGGCCATCAAGCGGGTGGGCACCCGTAACCCCGTCTTCATGCTGGACGAGGTGGACAAGATCGGCGCGGACTGGCGTGGGGACCCCAGCAGCGCGCTGCTGGAAGTCCTGGACCCCATGCAAAACCACGCGTTCCGGGACCATTACCTGGACGTGGACTTCGACCTGAGCGAAGTCTTCTGGATCGCGACTGCGAACATCCTGGACACCATCCCGCCCGCGCTCCTGGACCGCATGGAGGTCATTCACCTGGACGGGTACACGGAGTACGAGAAGATCAAGATCGCGCAGGGATACCTCATCCCGCGCCAGATCAAGGCCAACGGCCTCCGTCCCGAGGAAATCGAGTTCACCGAGGAGGCCCTGCGCACGATCATCCGGGAGTACACGCGTGAGGCGGGTGTCCGCAACCTGGAGCGGGAAATCGGCAGCATCTGCCGTAAGGTCGCGGTGAAGATCGCGGCCGGGGAGCTGAAGGAGACGGAGCGCATCACCCAGGAAAAGGTGCGCGAGTACCTGGGCCGCCCCAAGTTCTTCTTCGACGCGGCCGAACGGGTGGAACGCCCCGGCGTGGCCACCGGCCTCGCCTGGACCCCGACGGGCGGGGACATCCTCTTCATCGAGGCCACCCGCATGAAGGGGAAGGGCAACCTCATCCTCACCGGCCAACTGGGGGACGTGATGAAGGAGTCGGCCCAGATCGCCCTCTCCTACGTGCGCTCCAAGGCCGAAGAATTCGGCATCGACGAGGATGTGTTCGAGACCAGCGACATTCACATCCACGTCCCGGCCGGGGCCATCCCCAAGGATGGGCCCAGCGCGGGGATCACCATGGTCACGGCCATGGTCAGCCTGCTCACCGACCGCCCCGTGCGGTCCGATGTGGCAATGACGGGGGAAATCACCTTGCGGGGGAAGGTCTTGCCTATCGGCGGGGTGAAGCAGAAGGTGCTGGCCGCGCATCGGGCCGGCCTGAAATGCGTCATCCTGCCCAAGCGAAACGAACCGGACCTGGAAGACGTGCCCGAAGAGGTGCGTGAGGAGATGCGCTTCATCCTCGTCGACGAGATCGACGAGGTCATCCGCCACGCGCTTCGTTCGGACACGGGGGACGAATCCACGTCGCCGGGTGAACCCCCGGCCATCGCCAACGTCCCCCGCAACGGCGAAAAAGAGGTAGAAATCGGGGAAGGATTGGAAAGCTAAACCGTGAGCTTGCAGGTGGGGATGGGAGGAAGGTTCGGCCTCCCATCCCCACCTGTCCTTTTCCGATCCCCCCTATGCCCCAGGAGGTACCCCATGAGCATTCACTTCGGCACCGACGGGTGGCGGGCCGTCATCAGTGACGAGTTCACCTTCGCCAACGTGAGAAAGGTCGCCCAGGGCATTGCCGACTTCGTCCTGGAGAACGCCTCTCACTCCCCTCCCCTCGTCGTCGTGGGATACGACACCCGCTTCCTCTCCGACCACTACGCCCGTGAGGTGGCGCGAGTCCTCGCGGCGAACGGAATATCCGTCTACCTCACCCAGCGGGATACGCCTACTCCCATCGTCTCCTTCGCCATACGCCACGTGGGCGCCTCTTACGGCGTCATGATCACGGCCAGTCACAATCCCCCCCGCTACAACGGCATCAAGCTGAAAGGGGCCTTCGGAGGGCCGGCCCTCCCGGCCGACACCCGCCGCGTGGAGGTCCTCATCCGCTCGGCCGAGGAGGAGGGACGGAGCCCGCGGACAATGCCCTTCGAGGAGGCGGAGCGAATGGGGCGAATCACCCGGTTCGACCCCTTTCCCCTTTACAGGTCTCACGTGTGGCAGCTGGTCCGACAGGAGCCCATCGCCCTGGCCGCGCCTCGCGTCATCGTCGACCCCATGTACGGGGCCGGACGGGGGTATTTCAAGCAGCTGCTGGAATCGGCCGGCGCCCATGTGGAGGAGATCCACGGGGTGATGAACCCGGGGTTCAACGGCCTTCACCCCGAACCCATCCCCCGCAACCTGGGTCCTTTGATGGACGCCGTCCGGGAGCGGGGTCCCGTCTTCGGTCTGGCCACCGACGGGGACGCGGACCGGATCGCCGCGGTGGACGAAAAGGGCCGGTTCGTCGACCCCCACCACATCCTGGCCCTGGCGTTACGCTTCCTGGTCCACCAACGGGGGTGGAGCGGCGCGGTCGTCAAAACGGTGTCGACGACGCGCATGCTGGACCGCCTGGCCGAACGTTACGGGCTTCCCCTTTACGAGACGCCCGTGGGGTTCAACTACATCGTGGAACACATCCTGGAACGGGACGTCCTCATCGGCGGTGAGGAGTCGGGCGGCATGACCATCCGTCACCACATCCCCGAAGGGGATGGGTTACTGATGGGGCTTCTGCTCACGGAAATCCTCGCCACGACCCGAGGAACGCTGGTCGAGCTGGTGGAGGATCTCCACCGGGAGGTGGGGCCCTTCGTTTACGACCGGCTGGATTACCGGGTGACCGCGTTTTCCAAGCCCGAATTGGTTCGGCGCTTGAGCGAAAATCCCCCGGCCACCCTTGCCGGTCTCCCCGTGCGCTCCATCTCCACCCGGGACGGCGTCAAGTACATGATGGATTCGGCCTGGCTCCTCATCCGACCGTCGGGCACCGAGCCCGTGCTGCGCATCTACGCCGAAGCGCCGGACCGGGGCACGGTCCACGCGCTCCTTGAGGAGGGCAAACGACTCTTCCGGGAGGTCTACGGGGCCGGGGAATGATCCCGCGCGTCCGGGGCCGAGGACGCCCGTTCCGCTAGTTGCCCTCCTCCCTGCGAAGGGGTACAATCCCCCCGATGGAGCTTTCGATTGTCATCGTCACGTGGAATTCGGAACGGGATATCGGGCCCTGTCTGGACG
>WGAA01000238.1 GCA_015489285.1 Anaerolineae bacterium
AGGGGTTGAGCAACGCGGAGATCGCGGAACGCTTGGTCATCAGCGAGAAGACGGTCAAGAGCCACGTGAGCAACATCCTGAGCAAGCTCCACCTGGCCGACCGCACCCAGGCGGCCGTGTACGCCTGGAAGGAAGGCCTTATGGACTGACGAGGGAGGCCATATGCGCTGGTCACAGATTTTACATCGAACGGGACGCCACCGCCCGGAGGGGGAGCTCCCCGGCCTGGGTTACCTCCTCCAGAGCGGCATCCTCCGCCGGGTCGCGGCGGGGATCTACGATTTCGGTCTCCTGGGGTACAGGATCCTGCAACGCCTGGACGGGATGTTGCGGGGCAGAGCGCAAGAGTATGCCATTTTCACGTACGAGTTTGCCCCCTGGCGTCCCGGCGAGGGGAAGCCGGGGAGCCATCCCGTGCCCCACTATGGGGATGCCTTGCTGGCGTATGCCCAGGAACGACTTTCCTCTTACAAGCAGCTCCCTCAACACATGATGACGGTGGGACCCGTGTACAGGGAGGAACCCCGACCGCGGGCCGGATTGCTCCGCGCCCGGGCGTTTACCGTGGCCGAGGGCATGACGTTGGCCCACACCGCACAGGACGCGTACGAAGGCCACCGTCGTTGGTGGGCCCTGTGGTCGGACCTGGCCCGGGATGCCCGTCTCCCCGTCGTCGAGGCCCGGGACAAGGATCTCCTGGCCGAGGAAAGCCAATCCCTTGTCTGGCTCCACCCCGGCGGGGATACCTCGTACCTCCACTGTTCCCGATGTGGAACGTGGGCGCACCCGGATGTGGCGCCCTTTCGCGTGCCCCTCCCCCCCGAGGAGGTCCCGGCCCCGCTAACCAAAGTGTATACGCCCGGGTGTAACACCATCGACGCGTTGTGCGCCTATCTGGACATCCCGCCGCAAAAGACGGCCAAGGCCCTTTTCCTCGTGGCCGGCGAGCGGGTGCCCGTTATCGCCATTGTGCGGGGGGATATGGACCTGAGTGAGGCCAAGTTGCGGCGTATCCTGGGGCTCACGCGTGTGCGTCCGGCACGTGAGGAGGAGATCCGGTCCTGGGGAGCGGAGCCCGGCTATGGTTCTCCCGTCGGGACGCGCGGGGCCTTGGTCGTCGTCGACGTGGTGGCCGCGCTGACCCCTAATCTGGTGGGAGGGGCAAACGAGGCCGGCTACCATTACACGAACCTGAACGTGGGCCGCGATTACCGTCCTCACATCGTGGCGGACATCGCCCGCGCTCCCGAATCCTCCCTGTGCCCCACGTGCGGCAGCGCGTACGAGATGCACGCGGGGTGGAAGCTGGCCAGCGTGAGCGCCCCCACCCTTCCCCGGGGGCTTCTCGTTCCCGCGCCCGACTGCATGCCCGCCCTCGACGCCCTTCCCTCCCCCTATCCCCTGCCCACATACCTGGATCCCGAGGGGCGCCCACGCCCACCGTGGTTCGTCCACACGATAGGGGGGTATGAACGCTTCATCGCGGCGGCCGCGGAGACCCATCACGACGAGGAGGGGCTGCGTTGGCCGGCAGGGATTGCCCCTTACCTCGTCCACCTAGTCCTCCTCCCGTCACGTAAGGAACCCGGGGTGGCGGAAATGGCCGAGAGGGTGTACCGGGCCCTTGTGGAGGCGGGCATCGATGTCCTCCTCGACGACCGCGATGAGCGCGCGGGGGTCAAGTTCAACGACGCGGATCTCCTGGGCGCGCCCGTGCGTCTTACCGTGAGCTTTCGCACGTGGAAACAAAATGGAGTAGAATTGACCTTCCGCGGCGGGACATCCCGGGTTGTTCCCGCCGATGAGGTTGTGTCGCACGTCAAGTACACATTGGAGAGGGGAGGTTGAGGGAGCCGAATATGGCAACGTGGTTTCGATACACCTTGGAAGCCCAGGACGGGGAGGCCCGCGCGGGGGTATTCACCACGCCCCACGGGGAGATCCCTTTGCCCGCGTTCGCGCCTGTGGGCACTCAAGCGACGGTTAAGACGCTGACACCCGACGAGCTGCACATGCTCGATGTGTCCATCATCCTCTCCAACACATATCACCTGTACTTGCGGCCGGGGGCCGACATCATTGCCGAGCTGGGCGGCTTGCACACGTTCATGGGGTGGGATGGGCCGATTCTCACCGATTCCGGCGGATTCCAGGTTTTCAGCCTGGCGCACATGCGAAAGCTGGACGAGGATGGAGTCACCTTTCGTTCCCACATCGATGGCTCACTCCACCGCTTCACCCCGGAAGTGGTCATAAAGACGCAGGAGCTTCTGGGGTCGGACATCATCATGCCCCTGGATATTTGTCCCACGCCCGACGACCGTCGAGAGGTGGAGGAAGCCGTACGCCTGACGAACCGTTGGGCCGTACGGGCCAGGGAGGCGCATACCCGGGAGGACCAGGCCCTTTTCGGCATTGTCCAGGGGGGTATTTTCCCCGACCTGCGGGCTCAGGCCGCGGCGTTTCTCGTGGAGTTGGATTTCCCCGGCTACGCCATCGGGGGGCTGAGTGTGGGGGAGACGAAGGAGCAGATGTACGCGACCCTGGAGGACGTGGTTCCCCTTCTGCCGTCGGACCGCCCCCGGTACCTGATGGGGGTGGGGACGCCCGAGGATATTCTCGAAGCCGTGGCCCGGGGCGTGGATTTGTTCGATTGTGTGCTGCCGACGCGGGTGGCCCGTAACGGCGGCTTGCTCACCCACGAAGGGCGCATCAACATACGCAACGCCCGCTTCGCACGCGATCCTCAACCCATCGAGCCCGGATGCACGTGTTACACGTGCCAGCGTTTCAGCCGGGCGTACATCCGCCACCTGTTCAAGGCGGGCGAAACCCTGGGACTTCGCCTGGCCACCATCCACAACATTCACTTCATGCAGCAGTTGATGAAGGGCATTCGTCAGAGCATTCGCGAGGGACGTTTCCACGAGTTCAAGGAAGCTTTCCTGGCCCGTTATCGCATCAGTGACCAGGAGGCCCGGCATCGAAACAAGGAAGCGTATCGCGCACGTGTCCGGGGACACACGTAAACGCATGTTCCGCTACGTCCGTTGGATTCCTCTGGGGGTCCTCCTCCTCGCGCTTTTGCTGCCGGGGCGCTTCCACGTCCAACCGTACCCGGAGGCGCAGAGGGTGCCGGCCCTGGGGGTGAATTTGCCCTCGGAAGCCCTGGACAACGAGGCGCTGTTGCATCGCCTGGCCCGCGGTCCGCTGCGTTTGGTGCGGTTTACCCTCCCGTGGGCAGAGGTCGAGCCCGAACCCCAGGTGTACCGCTGGGGCCCCTGGGACCGTCGGCTGGAGGCGTTGCGTCGCCTCGGACTCACGCCCGTCCTCGTTCTGGATACCACTCCCCGGTGGGCCCGCGCTCCCGAGGACGCCCCCAATCTCCACGCCCCTCCTGCCCGTCCCGAGGATCTGGCCGCCTTTGCCGCCGCGGTGGCCCAACGCTACGGTTCGTGGGTCACCTACTACCAGGTGTGGGATGAGCCCAACATTGCCCCCCATTGGGGCCACAGGGAGGCGGACCCCTTTGGGTACGTGCGGTTGCTCCAGCTTACGGCCCTCGCGTTGCGCCGCTCCGACCCGGATGCCCGCATCCTATCCGCGGGTTTAGCCCCCACCCTGGACCCGGGGCGGGTGAACCGAAACGATCTGGCCTATTTCCGGGCGTTCCTGGACCTGGGAGGGGCGGAGTGGGTGGACATCGTGGCCTGGGAGCCGTACGGATTCCGCTCGCCTCCCGATGAATCCCCGGGGCAAACGCGGTTGAATTTCCGGCGCACGGAGTTGGCACGGGCCTTGCTGGATCGCCGGGGATATGATTCGGTCCCTATGTGGGGGGTGGCCTTCGGCTGGAACGCCATCCCCGGCTCGCCCTGGGAAGGGGTCGGGGTGGAACGTCAGGCCCTCTACGCGCGGCAGGCCGTTCATTGGGGCGGCGCCCATTGGCCGCGTGTCCCCGTTCTCCTGTGGGCCCACGCGTTCCCCTCAGCGCCCCCCGAAGACCCGGTCCGTGGGTTCGCCCTGTGGGAGCCGGATCTGACGCCCCGCCCGGTGGGACGTGCGTTGGAGGCGTTCCCCTTCACGCCCCTTTCCCCCCCGCCGCAC
>WGAA01000239.1 GCA_015489285.1 Anaerolineae bacterium
AGCCGGCCGGTAGGACCCGCATATCGTTCCATAATGCACATGTTCCGGCCTGTTCCCGAGCCCAGGTCCAGGATGGCATCTCCCGGCTGAATGTTCATGGACGCGATGATGCGTTCCAGGTACTTGGGGTACTGTCCCAAAGTGATGAGGTCCATCAGGCGGTCGTAGTGTCGTGCCTCGAATCCTTTGACTTCTACCTTGCTCCGTGGTGATCCCATGAGCCTATCCTCCTGGTTTAGAAAAGTGCGTTTTCCTCATCGTCGAGCAGGGTGAGCAGACTGAGCTGCTCCGCTTCCACGCGGCGTTTTTTCCGTCGGCCTTCCCGACGACGGATTTCTTTGAGGGCGGCTTCGATGTCCTCCAGGAACCTGGAAGGTGGGTGTTCTACGAGACGACCAAAGAGACGACGACGCTTGGCATAGGTGAGGAAAAGGCGTTCCTGGGCCCGCGTCATGCCCACGTAGAAAAGACGGCGCTCTTCTTCCTCGTCGCTTTCGTCATCCCGGAGGTAGGGCAAGAGCCCTTCTTCGACCCCCACAATGAAGACGACGGGGAACTCGAGTCCTTTGGCCGCGTGCAACGTCATCAACGCGACCCGGTCTGCTCGGGGGTCGTAGAAATCCGTTTCGCTCCGCAATGTCATCTCATCGACAAACGCACGCAACGCCTCCGCCCCTCCGACGTCGGCCGGGGCGGCTTCCACGAGCATGTAGAGTCGCCGGCGGGCCGCGTCGTCTATCCCTTCCTCGGCCAGGAGAGTCTCACTAACCCGGGCGACGATCTCTCGAACGCTCAGCCCCTCCCAGGTCAACCTGTACTCGCGCAATTGTTCCAGAGCCCGGCGCACGACGGGATGCGCGGTCCACGGTGTCGCGCCGACCGTCTGATAGGGAATCCCCGCGCGGTCGAAGGCTTCCAGCAAGGGGCCAACCTGGGCCCGTAGACGGTACAGGACGGCAAAATCCCCAAACCCCCGACGGACCGGCCCTTCGTCGTCGACCCGACCGGAGTCTATGGAGAAGTAGCTCGTTCCCCCGACCATTCTCTCGATTTGGTGCACGACGAATTCTGCCTCGGCCCGGTCCGTGGGGGCCGGATAGATGGTCAGTTTGACGTCGGAGGCAAAGCGCGCAAGGAGCCGAATGCGTTCTTCCCGGTCGCGCGCTTTGTTGATGACCTGGGTGGCCGCGTCGAGGATGGTTTGGGTCGAACGGTAGTTCTGGGTGAGGTGGACTATCTTTGCCTCGGGGTAGTCCTCGCGAAACCGGAGGAAGAAGGTCCGGTCCGCCCCGCGGAACCCGTATATGGCTTGATCCGGGTCGCCGATGGCCATGATGTTGGCGCCCCCCGCGGTGAGTAGGCGCAAAAGCCGATATTGGGCCAAGTTGACGTCCTGGTATTCGTCCACGGCAATCCAGCGGAAACGCCGGTGAAGCAGGGCGAGCACGTCGGGGTGGGTTTCCAGGAGATGGACGGTCTTGGCCACCAGGTCGCCGTAATCCACCGCGTTCGCCTCCCGCAGCGCGCGCTCGTAGGCTTCGAATTCGGGGAATTCGGGCGATTCCAGGCGGGCTTTGGCCCGGTCGATGCGCTCCAATATACGCTCGATTTCCCTGAGCTTCTTTTGGGGCCATATTTGCTGCGCCAGATCGCGGCGTTCGGCCTCCGTGAGGATGATGAAGTCCCGTGAGATGCCTATCCTTTCGCCGAACTCTCGCAGGACCATGACGCCAAAGGCGTGGAATGTCTTGACCGTCACCCGAGCCGCGATCTCTGCCCCCAGCAGGTGGGAAAGACGTTCGGCCATCTCCTGCGCGGCTTTGTTCGTAAAGGTAATGGCCAGGATGTGCTCCGGGGGAACCCGATGTCCCCGGATCAAATAGGCGATGCGTACCGTCAGCGTGCGCGTCTTGCCCGTCCCCGGTCCTGCCACAATCAGGAGGGGGCGATCCACCGTGGTGACCGCTTCCAGCTGGGCCGGATTTAACCGGTCTAACTGCAACGCCGTGACCAGAGTTTCGGGGATTTCAGCCGGGGCAGGAGGGGCAGAAACGTCCCGCTCCTCCTGAAGGGTGTAGGCCGCGCTTTCCTCCTCTACTTGGATTTCCCTCTCCTGGGTCGGAGGAGGCGGAGGCGTGTCCTCATCTGACGGGGGTTCCACGGCGGCCACGTCGAACAAAGTGCCGGTTACGGGGGTGATACTTCGACGCCCCTCCTCCTCGAAAACCCGAATGATGCCGTATTCCCCATCGTAACCGGGGATCACCGTCACCTCGCCCCGCCGCATGCGTCCTATGCCCTCGGCCAGTCGAGAACCGCCCACGTGGGCGATTTCTTCCAGGGGCAGGTCCATGAGGATGGCCAATTCGGGTCCCAAATGGGCCAGAAGTCGTTCGTATTCTTTCCGCACGCGCTTGCTGCCCGAGCCCACATTCAGGAGTTCCCCCAGGATCTCGGGCAGGGGGATGAGGCTGTAATAGGGCAAGGCGTTGGGCTTGGGTACACCTTCCGGCCGGTCGGCCAACTCCTCCACCCGGTGCATGACGCCCACGGTGACGGGTTTGCCGCACACAGGGCATATCCCCCCGTGGGCCATCGTGGTCTTGGGATCCCACACGATACCACACTTGCGGTGCCCGTCGTAGTGGTATTTCCCCTCTTCGGGGAAGAATTCTACGGTGCCCAGAAAGCGCGAGGGGGATCCCGAACGAATGGCGTCGAAGAACGCATCGTAGCTGAGCTCGATGTCCAGGATATTCGCTTCCCGGGCTAACTTCTGAGGGGAGTGAGCATCCGAGTTGGAGACCAGGGTATAGCGATCCAGGGCTGAGACTCGCCAGTTCATCGGGGGATCGGAGGAAAGGCCCGTTTCCAGGGCGAAGATGTAGGGGGTTAGGTCCTCGAAGCATTCTTCTACGGAATCGAAGCCCGATTTGGAGCCCAGCAGCGCGAACCAGGGCGTCCAGATGTGCGCGGGGATGAGGACGTTCCGTTCGTCGACTTCGAGGAGGATTTCCAGGAGGTCGCGCGAATCCAGCCCCAGGATAGGGCGCCCGTCGGAACGGATGTTGCCGATCTTTTCCAGACGGGCTTGGAGGGCTTCGACAGCGGCAAAGCTGGGAGCGGAGACAACGTGGTGGATTTTACGCGTTCGGCCGTCTTTCTTGTAGATGGTGCTGATTTCCCCAGCCAGGATGAAGCGCACCGTTCCCTGACAGGCAGGGGGCACCTGACGCGTGACGTCGCGGGCGATATCTTCCTTCAGGCGGAATAGGCCCTCTTCTGCGGGTTCAAGATGTTCTTTGAGTTCCTGTAGCCATCCGGGGTGGGCGATATCGCCGGTGCCGACGATATGGACCCCCTTTCGTTGCGCCCACAGGGCCAGATGGGGAATGGTCAAGTTTCGGCTGGTTGCACGCGAGTAATGGGAATGAATGTGGACGTCGGCTATGACTTTCATCGTGGATTTTCCGTCAGTATCCAGGTATACGCTTGCTGGTGGAGTTCCTCTATGGAAAGGTTGTGCGCCTTCCGCCAGGCCCGGTATTTGATGTCCGAGGGTATGGGCACAGGAGCACTGGCGATGAGCTCCTCGATCTCGGCCCGTAATTCGTGGGGACCGGCTTTGTGCTCAAAGGCGAATTGGAGCAATACCATGCCTTCCTCCACTTTGCCCCGGTACAGGAGAAACATGCCCGCACCGGCGAATACGTAAAGGGAAAGGGGGGCGGCTCCCAGGCGAGAGGCCAGGTCGATGGCTTCTAAAAGGGCCTCCCGAGCGCGTTCCCAACGCCCTTGTACCGTATACAGTTTGGCCAGATAACGCAAAGCCATGGCCGTACCCCAGCGGTGGCCCAATTTCCGGTAAATGTGCAGCGCCCGCATGAAGTATTGCAGGGCCATCCCGGCCTGACCCCGGGAGAGGGCCAGGTTGCCCAAGTTCATGGAAACGTAGCCTACCCCCCATCGATTTCCGGCCTTATCGTACAGCTCCATGCTGCGTTGGAACAAGTTCTTGGCCAGGGTGGGCTGGTGAAGGATGGCCGCGATGCTTCCCAGGTTATTCAACGTCATGGCGAGCCCCAAACGGTCGCCGATCTCCTCTTTGAGCTTCAGACTCTCCTCGTAGGCTTGACGAGCGGCCTCATAGTGCCCGAGGTTGTACTCGCACGTGCCGATGCTGTTCAAGGCAAAGGCAATTCCCAGAGGGTGCTCCAACTCGCGGAAGATGTAAAGGGCCTCTTCGTACAGAGTCAAGGCGGTATGTGTATCCCCTCCCATTGTGTCCAGGGCGTGGGCCAGGTGGATGTGAGTCAAGGCGAGCTCAAAGGGCCGGTAGTGCTTTTGGTAGAATTTTTGGGCCTCTTTCAGGTATTCATACCCCTGGTCATAATCGCCATGCGCGGTGTAGGTTACTCCCAGGACAAAATAGTAGAAGGCGATATCTTCTGGGGTGCCGTACGTGCGCAGCAGAGGACGGGCCTCTCTGAGAAGGGTAAGGGCGTCGGAAAGTCGGGAGAGGCGATGGAGGAACCAGGCCCGGACCGTGTACACCCGGCCGTAGAGCCGGCGTACGGAGCGGCTGTCCTTATCCTCTCGCGTGGCAAGGGCGTCCAACGTTTGGGCAAGCAAGGCCTCGGCAGCTTCCCACGCTCCGTGCATGTCGTAAAAGAGGTAGAGGGCGTTCAAAGCTTGGTGTAGCCAGGCCACAGGACCCTGCTCCGCGGTCCAGCGCCATGCCGCCCGAATTTCGGGGAGATAGCTCAGGATTTCGTCCATGGCCTCGCGCATGGTTTTGCGTTGAAGGGCTTCCTCTTGCGAGGCGAGGGCGCCCAGGATGTATTGGGCGTAGCGAGTGTATGTCGCGTGCTCTTCCTCCGGAGCGAGGGCCAGTTTCGACCGGGCGTAACGACGTAAAAGGGGATGAAGGGTGTAACGTCCGGGCTGGTCTATCATGACCAGGGAGCGGGTGACCAGGCGGGCCAGGGTGCTCAAATCGGCATCGGCAATATCCTCCGCGAACCGTCGGGTAAATGGGCCTTGAAAGACGCCCAGGCGCCGGAACACGCTCTGCTCCTGAGGGCTCAACCATTGCCAGGTGTATTCGAAAACGGCCCGCATGCTCTGATGCCGGCGGGGCAAGTCGGGAAGTTTCGCCTGCAACAGGTCGGGGTCCTGTTCTATGGAGCGGGCTACGTCTTCGATGGTGGTACTGGTTAACCACGTCGTTGCCAGGAGAATCCCCAACGGCGATCCCTGGACGAATTGGCAGATGCGGATGACCCAGGGGACGTCTTCGTCGGTGAGGGTGAATTGGGGGTTCACCCGACGCGCGGCTTGGACGAACCAACGGATCGCGTCGTACTTCATGGGCTGGGACACGTGTGACTCTGTGGGATAGGGCAATCCCTTGAGGTGAAAGAGCCATTCGTGGTACAGGCCCAGGGGTTCTAACGAGGTGATCAGGATTTTGACCCGCGGCGCGCGCTGGATGATCTCGAGGACGAAGTCCTGGGCTTCGAGCACGTGCTCGAAATTGTCCAGGATGAGGAGCATCTCCTTGCCTTCGAGGTACTGGAGTACCCGGGAGCGAACGTCGGGGACTTCCCCCCAGAGGATTCCCAGGGCCTGGGCGACCGCTTGGGGGACCAACGCCGGGGATTCCACACTTTGAAGGGGGACGAAAGTGACGTGATCGCGAAACGTGCCCCCGTACAGGCGAGCGACCTCGCGGGCCAGTGTGCTCTTCCCAATTCCCCCTAGACCGGTGATGGTGACAAGGCGACATTTGGGGTTTTCCAGATAAGCGGCAATGTGTTTGAGTTCGTCCTCCCTGCCGATGAAAAAGGTGGATACACCCCCACTTTTGTGGGGGGAGCGCATGTAACCGTTGGGAGAATGAGGTGATATGCGGCCTGAGCGGATGTCTTCATATAGCCGTTGGGTTTCTTCGCTGGGGTCTGCTGCCAACCCTTCTCTGAGGAGGCGTTTGCACGTTTCGTATTGGGCCAGTGCATCCTGGCGACGGCCGGCCCGGGCCAAGACGTACATGAGGCGCCTGTGGGCTTCTTCGTCCCACGGTTCCAGGTGAATAAGGTGTCGAAGGTACTGCTCGGCTTTTTCCAGGTTCGGACTGGCTTCGTAGTAATCCGCCAACTTGAGGAGCGTGCGGGTCATCAGGCGATGCAGGTGTTCTCTTTGAGCGGTCAGCCATTCATTCCACTGGGG
>WGAA01000240.1 GCA_015489285.1 Anaerolineae bacterium
CTTCTTCTGCAACTCCCGCACCGTGGGAGGACGCCCGAACTTCTGCAGGCAGGAAAAGATGTACTTCAACACCTCCTGTCGTCGCGGCGTCAGAATCTTCGGCATGACCCCCTCCTTCTTAACGTTCCGGCCAGACTTCCGAAGTCTCGCGGGCGTCGGAAGTCTGGGGTATCCCGGCCTGTTAACGTGATTCGTGATGCGTGATGCGTAATGCGTAACTTGGAGACAAGCTCGGCTTTGTGGCGATAACCTTGTGTCCGCGCCAACCAATTACTTGTTACTCCGTTACTCGTTACTCACGATGTAGCGTTAGGCCAACCCCGTCCCCACGCCATCCCTTTAATCGTCAATCGTCAATCGTTAATCGTTGTCTTCCCCCGCCATCCGGTTACTCGTTACTCGTCACTCGTTACGTTTAGCGCCCGGCGTTACGCCGAGAAAACCCCGAGCTTCCGAACGCTCTCCGTAACGAATAAAACACCCGTTTGCCTCGCCACCATTATACAAAACGTTTGTTCTAAAGTCAACCTTTTGGCCGAGAGGACCCATCTCCCTTATACTTAACGCCGTACAATACAGCAGGTGTAAAGCGCTCCCCCGGGGAGGAAACGATGAGCAATGCAAGGACGGCTGTGAAACTTCTCATGGAAAATCCCCTGGCCGCGGGGTTACGCCTGGAACGCATCCCCGCGCCCCACGTCCTCGTCATCTTCGGCGCGTCGGGAGACTTGACCCACCGCAAGATCGTGCCGGCCCTCTACCGCCTGGCCCTGCAGAACTGGCTGCCCACAGGCTTCAGCATCGTCGGCTTCTCCCGTCGCCCGTGGACGTCGGACGTGTTCCGCGCGCACGTGGAAGAGGCCATCCGCACCTACGTAGGCCCTCCCGACCCCACCGTGTGGGAAAACTTCGCCCGGGGCATCCATTACCTCTCCGGCCAGTACGACGACCCCCGGGCCTACCGGGAACTCCTCGCGCTCCTGCGCCGCCTCGACGCGGAGCGAGGAACGGGGGGCAACCGCCTCTTCTACCTGGCCACCCCACCCAGCGTCTTCCCCGAGATCATCCAACGCCTGGGGCGGGACGGCCTGGCCGAAGGGCCCGGCTGGACCCGGCTCGTCATCGAAAAACCCTTCGGCCACGATCTCACCAGCGCCCGAGAACTCAACGCGCTCGTGCGGCGCTTCTTCCGGGAAGAGCAGATCTACCGCATCGACCACTACCTGGGCAAAGAAACCGTCCAGAACATCCTCGTCTTTCGCTTTGCCAACGCCATCTTCGAACCCATATGGAATCGCCGCTACGTGGACCACGTCCAGATCACCGTGGCCGAACAGGTCGGCGTGGAACACCGGGGAGGGTATTACGAACAAGCCGGCGCCCTGCGTGACATGGTCCAGAACCACCTCCTCCAGCTCCTCACCCTGACGGCCATGGAGCCTCCCATCGCCTTCGAAGCCGACGACGTGCGGGACAAGAAAGTCGACGTCCTCCGGGCCATCCCCCGCTACCGCGTCGAAGACGTGGCCCGCTACGTCGTCCGGGGGCAATACGGTCCCGGCTGGATCATGGGGCAACCCGTCCCCGGGTACCGTCAGGAGCCCAAGATCAACCCCCAGTCCACCACGGAAACGTACGTGGCCCTGCGCCTTCAGGTGAACAACTGGCGCTGGCAAGGCGTCCCCTTCTACCTGCGCACGGGCAAACGCCTTCCCAAACGGGTGACCGAAATTGCCGTCCAATTCCGGGAAGTCCCCCACCTCCTCTTCCCCGAACTGGGCACCTTCATCAACCCCAACGTCCTGGCCCTGCGCATCCAACCGGACGAGGGGATCAGCCTCCGGTTCGAAGTGAAACAACCCGGCCCCTCCATGCTCATCCGCTCCGTCAACATGGAGTTCCTCTACGGACGGGCCTTTGGCGTCCGTACCCCCGACGCGTACGAGCGCCTCATGCTGGACGCCATGCTGGGCGATCAAACCCTGTTCACCCGGGCCGATGAGGTGGAACAAGCCTGGCAAGTCATCGACCCCATCCTCCAAGCCTGGGCAGAACAGGAACCCCCGGCCTTTCCCAACTACGAAGCGGGCACCTGGGGCCCCGACGAGGCCAACACCCTTCTGCAACGGGAAGGGCGACGCTGGCGGAGGTTATGATTATGAGCGAACAAGAACTCGTCCCCTTAGCCCAAGTCGAAACCTTACTGCGGGAAAAGTGGATGGTCGTGGGCACACCGGGCTCCTCCAGAGCCTGCACCCTCAACCTGGTCGCTGTGACATCCCGCCCCGAGGACCTGCCTTCCCTTCTCGACCTCCTCGATCACACGGTTCAACACCATCCCAGCCGGGCCATCGTCCTCGTGCCCGACGAAACCACCCCGGACCCGGGAATGGCCGCAGCCATCCACATGGGATGTCCGGGGGGGCAGGCGCAACAATACTGCTGTGAACACATCCTCCTTCACGTGCGCCCGGCCATCTGGCAACACGCCATCAGCGGCGTTCTCCCCCTCCTC
>WGAA01000241.1 GCA_015489285.1 Anaerolineae bacterium
CTCCTCGTCACCGAAGCGGGGGGACGGGTGACCGATTATCGGGGGAATCCCTGGCGACCGGGAAGCCCGAACATCGTTGCCAGTAACGGCCACCTGCACGATGCCATGCTGGAGATCATTGCCCGGGCTCGTTCTGAAGGAAGTACGTGATGCGCGACGTCACTCGTCATCCGTCATGCGTCAGGCGCAGGGAGGAGGTCAGCGCGTTAGGATGGAGCTCGCCGGCGTATTCGTAATGCGTGATTCGTGATGCGTAATGCGTAACTTGAAGATAAGGTTGGCTTTGTAGAGTGACGCCGGGCGCTAAACCGCCCGGCTCATCCGAGCGAAGGCCTGCGGCCTCACGCCGGAAAGCCCAGAGGGCTTTGCTTTAATGAGCACGGCGGTTCAGTGCCGTGCGAACCCCGGCCAGGCCGGGGCACAAAGGTTGGCTCTGTGGAGATAACCTAGTGCGCGCCCTCGCACGGGGCTAAAGACCCCGTGCTACATCGAAGCGAAGACCGCCAGAAGTGGCCTTAAGGGGGGCCCCTTCCAGGGGGCTTTGCCCTGACGTAGCCCAGAGGTTCAGCTCTGGGCGGAACTCGTTACGTTTAGCGCCCGAGGCTGCAGGGTCGATTTCGCTCCTTCGTTAACTATTTTAATCGTTAATCGTCAATCGTTAATCGTTTCCTACCACGCAACCCTCACGCCGCTCAATTACTCGTCACCCATGACTTGTCTACGAAACTCGGGAACCACATTTCCCATCTCCCCCGCTTCTGAGTATACTTAAGCACAAAGTACCGTCTCCTATCACACCGGCAGGAGGTGCCCTGTGCGTGTCCTCTGTTTGCAAGAGAACCTGGCCAAAGGCCTTTCCGTGGTCAATCGGGCCATTTCCAGTCGCACCACCCTCCCCATCCTGCAAAACGTCCTTCTGCGGGCCGAAGCCCCGGCCAGTCTCAAACTCTCGGCTACGAACCTGGACATCGCCATCAACTGCTGGGTCGCGGCCCAGGTCGAAGAAGAAGGGGCGACGACCGTCCCCGCGCGCCTCGTCACCGATTTCGTCAACACCCTGCCCGCGGGAGAACGGCTGCGCATGGAGCTCAACGTGCGCACGCAGACGCTCCACGTGGAATGCGACCGCACGGAAGCGAACTTCCGGGTCATCGACGCGTCGGACTTTCCCGTCATTCCCACCGGGGACGGGGAAAGCACCCTGACCCTCCCCCCTGCCACCTTGCGCCACATGATCCAGCAAGTGGCCTTCGCGGCCAGCACGGATGAGAGTCGCCCCACGTTGACGGGGGTTTACGTGACCACCGATGAGCAACGGCTGGTCTTTGTGGCGACGGACGGATATCGCCTGGCCTACCGCGCGACCCCGGTGGACAACGTGCCGAGCGATCTGGCCGTCATCGTTCCGGCCCGCTCCCTGAACGAGCTGGCACGCATCGCGGCCGACGCGGACGAGGAGGGGGACGCGACGGTGACGGTGACAGAGGACCGAAATCAGGTCGTCTTCCGGATCCCCGGCAAGGGCACCCACGACAGCCGTGGCGCGTTTCAACGGGCGGAGATCGTCTCCCAGCTCATCGACGCCACGTACCCCAATTACAAGGCCATTATCCCCGGCAAGTGGGATACCCGCGTCGTCCTCAACACCCAGGAGTTCAAGCAATCCATCCAGCGGGCCTATCTCTTCGCCCGGGAATCGTCCAACATCGTCAAACTCTCCGTTGTCCCCGGCGATCCCGGAGCCCTGCACGTCCACGCGAGCTCCTCGGATTACGGGGATCACCACGCGGTCCTGGACGCCATCGTCGAGGGGCCGGAGTTGGAGATCGCGTTCAACGGCCGTTACCTCCTCGACGTTCTCCAGGTGTTGGACTCGCCCCAGATGGTGCTGGAGATGACCAAACCCAGTCGGCCCGGCGTGATCCGGCCCGTGGGCGCGGGGGAGGACGAGTTCCTCTACGTCCTCATGCCGATGAACCTGCGTTGAGCCCCTCCCGGAGCGTCAGGGGCGGACGCCGATGGTGCTTCCGCTGGGGATCTCCTCCCCGGGGAAGGCGTCGGCCGCGGTGAAGGGCCGAACGACGACGTTGCGCCCCAGGCGGGCGCGCGGTGGGACGTGGGCCCGTTTGCCGATGAGGGTGAGGCCCGTGTTCAGCACCGTGGGAAGTTCCCTGTTGGGCGCGTTTACCTCATCGTCCACGCCGATAATCGCGGCCTCCCCAATGCGCGATTCCTTGTCCACGATGACCTTGTCCAGCACGGCCCCCGCTTCGATGACCGCATCGGTCAGCACGATGGAATCGCGCACCACCGCGCCCGGAGCGATGTACACGCCGGGGGAGATCACCGAACGGATGACGGTCCCCTCCACCCGAGCGCCATCGCAGAGCAAACTCCCCTCGATCACGGCCTCATCCCCCAGGAGGACGGGCGGACGCTCTTCGCTGCGGGTGTGAATGACCCATTCGGGGTCGTCCATGTTCAGGGGGGGGATTTCCCCCAGCAGTCCCATGTTCGCCTCCCAGTAGGCCTGGACGGTGCCGATATCGGTCCAGTAGCCGAAGAAGGGGTAGGCGAAGATCCGCTTGCCCCGCTCCAGCAGGGAGGGGATGACCTCTCGGCCGAAATCCTTCTGTTCCCGCCCCTCCTCCCGTAGCCAGCGGACAAGGAGGGAGCGGTTGAACACGTAGATGCCCATGCTGGCCAGGGTACTCTCCGGCCGTTTGGGCTTCTCGTGGAAGTGGGTAATCTGGCCCTCCTCGTCGGTGATGACGATGCCGTAGCGGTGGGCCTCATAGTGGGGGACCGAGTGAACCGCGATGGTCACGTCCGCGTTGTGTTCCAGGTGGAAGCGGAGCAGGTAACGGTAGTTCATCTTGTACACGTGGTCCCCGCCCAGGATGAGGACCAGGTCCTCCTTCTGTTCCTCGACAAAGTCCAGGTGGAAACGGACCGCGTCCGCGGTGCCTTCCTGCCAGCGGACCTCTTCGCCGGGCCGTTTGAGGTATGGCTGAAGCAGGTGAATCCCCCCGGTCGTGCGGTCCAGATCCCAGGGGCGTCCGGCCCCGATGTGCTCGTTGAGCGAGCGAGGGCGGTATTGGGTCAGCACGGCCACATTGTAGATGTCCGAGTTCACGCAGTTGGAGAGGGCGAAATCGATGATGCGGTATTTTCCTCCGAAGGGGATGGCCGCTTCGGTGCGCACGTCGGTGAGGACGCTGAGTTTGGGGCTGGCCCCACCGGCCAGTATCAGGGCGACCGCGTCTAGCGTGTTCATCATGCTTCCCCCCCTACCGTCTCCCCTGAGGGAACTGTGTCACCAAAGGGCGCAAACGCGTCTTCGTCCACACCCGAGGCCACAAGCACGTTGCGTCCAATGCGGATGTTCGGCGGGATGTGGGCGCCCTTGCCGATGACGGTGATGCCCGTGTTCAGCTTGTCGGGCAGCAGCGCGTTGGGGGTATCCATATCCTCTCCCCAGCCCACCACGGCCCCCGCGCCGACGACAACCCACTTGTCCACGATGACTTTGTCGAGGATGGCCCCGGGACCGATCCACGTGTTGTTCATGACCACGGATTCACGCACCACCGCACCGGGGGAGACGTACACGCCCGGGCTCAGGATGGAGCGCTCCACCGTGCCCCGGACCACCGCGCCGTTGCACACCATGCTCCGATGGACCCGGGATTGGGGACCGATTTTGGCGGCAGGACGTTCGTAACTGCGGGTGTGGATGACCCACTCTCGGTCGTAAAGGCGCAGCGGCGAGTCGGGTTCCAGGAGTTCCATGCTCGTCTGCCAGTACGCGGCGATGGTGCCGACGTCCACCCAATACCCTTCGAAGGGGAACGCGTAAACCCGGTCCTTGCGCTCCACCATGTAGGGGATGACGTGTTTGCCGAAGTCGAGGTCCGGGTGTTCCTGGATCAGCTCGCGCAGGCGTTGGGCCAACACCGCGGTGCGGAACACGTAAATGCCCATGTTCGCCAGCGTGCCCTTTTCCGCGGTCGGCGGCTTTTCCGTGAACTCGGTCACCCGTCCGTTTCGGTTGACCGTGAGGATGCCGAAGCGATGGGTCTCCGACTCGGGCACGTTCATGACGGCGATGGTGAGGTCCGCGTTCTTCTCCCGGTGCAACTGGAGCATGGGACGGTAGTCCATCTTGTAGATGTGATCCCCCGAGAGGACGAGGACGGTGTCCGCGCGCTGGTCATGGATGAAGTTCAAATTCTGGTAAATCGCGTCGGCCGTGCCCTTGTACCACAACTGTCCCCCGCGGCCCTGATAGGGTTGGAGGATGTGAACTCCCCCCCGAGATCGGTCCAGGTCCCACGGGCGTCCAATGCCAATGTGTTCGATGAGGGAGCGGGGCAGGTACTGGGTGAGGACGCCGACGGTGTAGATGCCCGAGTTGACCGTGTTGGAAAGGGTGAAGTCGATGATGCGGTACCGGCCGGCAAAGGGAACGGCCGGCTTGGCCCGCTGTTCCGAGAGCACGGTCAAGCGTGTGCCGGCCCCGCCCGCGAGGATCATCGCGACCACACGCATGGTTTCCCTTCCTTATTCCCAGTGAATGGGTACCGGGCGGTGTTCCCGGTACGATTGCCAGGCCGCATGGCCCATGATGACCGGCACGAGCCCATCCCGCCCCGATACCGGCGGAGGGGTTCCCTCCAGGATGGAGCGAACAAAGGCGCGCATTTCCTCGATGTACGCCTCGGTGTACCTTTCCATGAAGAAGTACACCGGCTTGGGCCCGTGGGTGCCGCTGCCGTCCAGGTGAATGACCTGGTCGGGCATCTTGTTGCCCACCGCGATCATCCCCCCGGAGCCGAAGACCTCCACCCGCTGGTCGTAGCCGTAGACGGCCTTTCGGCTGTTGTCGATGCTTACCAGGGCGCCCGAACGGAAGCGGAGGGTGATGAGGGCCGTGTCGATGTCACCGGCCTCACCGATGGCCGGGTCCACGAACACCCCACCCGTGGCGAAGATCTCCTCGGGCTCGTCCCCCAGGAGGAAACGGCTCATGTCGAAATCGTGGATGGTCATGTCCAGGAAGATCCCCCCGGAGACTTTGATGTACTCGATGGGCGGCGGGGCAGGATCGCGGCTGGTGATGCGTACCAGGTGAGGTTCACCGATGGCTCCCGAGGCGATGAGTTCGCGAGCGCGCCGGAAGCTGGGATCGAAGCGGCGTTGAAATCCCACCTGGAGCTTGATGCCCGTCTCCTCCACCACGCGGAGGACACGACGCACCCGTTCCACGTCCAGGTCCAGGGGCTTTTCACAAAACGCGTGTTTGCCCGCGCGCGCGGCCATCTCGATGAGCTCCGCGTGGGTGTTCGTGCTAGAGCAGATGACGACCGCGTCGATGTCCTCCCGTTCCATGAGCTCGCGGGGATCACCGTAGGCGTGGGGGATGTGGTAAGTTTGGGCCACCTGCCGGGCGGCCTCTTCGATGACGTCGGCTACGGCAACGACACGGGCTTCGGGGATGTGGGCGGTGATGTTGTTGACGTGCAGGCGCCCGATGCGCCCAACTCCAATGACACCCAGAGCAACGCTCTCGGCCATCGTTTCCCCCTTGCTAGCGTGAAGACCGCGCTACGCATGATGACTAACGAGTAACGGAGTAACGAGTAATCGACCGGCGTGGTAAGACAACGATTAACGATTGACGATTAAGGGACTGGCGCGAAGACAAGATTGGCCC
>WGAA01000242.1 GCA_015489285.1 Anaerolineae bacterium
TCTCCGGGGAGGTGGCGCGTCAGCTTCTGGATGCAGGGGTCGCGGCCATCGATGTGGCGGGGGCCGGAGGGACGTCGTGGAGTGAGGTGGAGTACCATCGGGCTCCGGACGAGCACTGGCGGCGCCTGGCCCGAGCTTTTGTCGATTGGGGCATTCCTACGGCGGAGAGTCTTGTGGAGGTGCGGCAGGCAGTCGGGGACCGGGTCCCCGTCTTTGCTTCGGGGGGGGTTCGGAGTGGGGTGGATGCGGTGAAGGCTCTGGCCCTGGGCGCGCGCCTGGTCGGTATGGCCTCCCCCTTCTTGAAGGCCGCGGCGAGGGGAACGGACGCGGTCCTTGAGGAAGTGGATGTGTTCGTGCACGAGATGCGTATAGCCATGTTTGCTATCGGCGTTCCCACCGTTTCCGCGCTGCCTGCGTCCAATTCCATCCGACCCATACACAGGTGCGAGCAATGAGCGACTATCACGCGTTCTTCCAACGATACATGCCTTTGCTGGAGGCCCACATGCGGGAGGTGTTGCGTCCTCCCTCTGAGGCCGTCGAGCCCCATTACGGGATGATGGAGTACCACCTGGGGTGGCGTGATGAGGCATTGCGGCCGGTCCAGGTGTACGCGGGGAAGCGCGTCCGCCCGATGCTCCTGCTCCTGGCCACGGAGGCCGTCGGGGGGGCTGTCGAAGGGGCGTTGCCGGCCGCTGCGGCCGTGGAGCTGTTGCACAATTTTTCTCTCATCCACGACGATATCGAGGACGAGAGTCCCACACGGCGCGGGCGCCCTTCCCTGTGGCAGGTGTGGGGCGTCCCTCAAGCCATCAATGTGGGGGACGGCATGTTTGCTCTGGCCTATCGAGCTCTCGAGGGATTGCGCGCCCATCATCCCCCCGAACGGGTCCTCACGGCCTTGGATGTGTTTGTGTCCACGACGATACGGCTCACCGAGGGCCAGTACATGGATATGGCCTTCGAAGGACGGTTGGATGTGGGAGTGGAGGCGTATTTGCAGATGATCGAGGGGAAGACCGCGGCCTTGATCGGGGCCAGCACCGGTTTGGGAGCCTTGTTGGGCGGGGTACCGGAGAGGGTTTGGCAGCGGTTCTACACCTTTGGTCGGTATGTGGGGCTGACCTTTCAGATTGTGGATGACATTCTGGGTATTTGGGGAGATGAGTCGACGCTGGGGAAGTCGGTGGCCACGGATATTCTGACGAAGAAGAAGACGTACCCCGTTGTCTACGGGCTCACCGCTTCTCCGGTTGCCGACCAGTTGCAGGCCTTGTACGCGGGGCCTCCTTTTACGGAGGAGGATGTGCCGCGTGTCGTCGCCTTGCTGGAACAGGCCGGAGCCCGGGAGGCGGCCTGGCAAATGGCCGCGCGTTTCCACGCCCGGGCCCTGGGGGCCCTGGAGCAGATGCCGTATACGAGCGAGGCATTTCAGGCCCTACTCCATTTCGCCGATTCCCTCCTGATTCGCCGGCGATAGCGATCAGGTTGGAGGGCGTTGGCGCTGTAGGACCGACCCCGTCCTCACGCCGGGAAGTTACTCGTGACTCTTACTCATTTCCCCGTTTGCTCGAGAAGGGCATGTGCAGTACACTTATAACGACTTCCCGGGGCGTGTGTCGTTCGGGCATTTGCTGCAGATGAGGGGACCCAACCATGTACAACCGTCTGCTGTGGGAGTTGCAGGATATCGACCTCCAATTGGCTGCCCTCGCCGAGGAACAGGAACGCATCCTTCAGTCCCTCCAGGAACCCGAAGAACTCCTTGTGTTGGAACGGGAGGCTTATCAGCTGGAAGAGGAATACCGCGCGCTGGAAGGCCGGATTCGTGACGCCGAGCTGGAACTTCAAAGCCTGGAAGAGGCGCGTCGGGGGCTGGAACGTCGGCTCTACGGCGGATACATCACGAATCCCCGTGAGGTCGAGGCCGCGGAACACAAAATTCAGGAGTTGCACCGACGGACGGAGGCTTTGGAGGAGCAGGTGCTCGACATGATGGCGAAGAGCGAGGACCTCCAAGCCCGTCTGCAGATGTTGCGGGAACGCCTGAAGGCCCTACGGGCCCGTTGGCGGGAGGAAAGCGCGGCCCTTCGCGCCCGTCAACAAGAGGTGCAAAACCGGCAAAAAGAACTGAACGCCCGACGAAGTCGCCTGGTTCAACAGCTCCCCGGAGATGTCCTCCTCACGTATGAGCGCCTCCGCCTGCGCAAGCGAGGCATCGCCGTCGCCCGCCTCGAACAAGGCATATGCGAGGTGTGTGGCGTAGAAGTCCCCATCAACGTAGCCCGCAAAGTGCGTTACGGTCAGGAGTTGATCTTTTGCCCCACATGTGGGCGTATTCTCGTTCACGTTTGACGTCTTCTTTCAGTTCCGGGTATAATCAGGCCGATACATGCTTCGAGGACTCGGATGACCTCACTCCGCTCTTTTTGCCTGGAAGTGTATCCTTTTGGACCACAAGGAATGGCGGATCGCCCTTCTTCTGTGGAACGGCTTCGTTGCTTTCACTGGTTTGGGGGTCTCTCCCTTCTCCCATCAACTGCAAGGCCCTTTGTTCAAATTCCAACGGTAAAGGGGGTGAGAACGGCGGATCGACAAGACGAATGCATCCCTCATTGGACAGAAGGTCGTTGTTTGTCCCACAAGTCCTTTCATTAATTCACTAAGGAGGAGTGCCCATGAACTCCCGATGGTGGCGTATTCTCACATTAGTGCTTGTTCTAAGCATGGTCGTACCTCTCGTTGCTTTTGCCGCACCTGTAGATCCGAACACGGATGCTCTCCTGCAAGAGGCGCAGGCTACAGGCGGCAAGCGCTTCTTCATCATCCTCGAGGGGGATCCCTTGGCCGTGTACTACAGCAAACACGGTGCCCCCGTGGAGATGAGCCGGGCTAGCGGTAAGCTGGATGCTATGGCTCCTGCCAGCCGGGCTTACATCGAACAACTGCGGGAAAAGCAGTTGGAAGCGGTACGGGTGATGTCTCACCTCATTCCCGGTGCCCGGGTCGCCGAATACCGGGACGAGTTGGGCAAATCGCATCCCCTCATGTATCAGGTCGTTCTGAACGGTTTTGTCGTTGAACTCCCTGAGGTGAATCGGGAGAACCTCATCAAACTGTCCCACATCCCCGGGGTCAAGGCCGTCGTAATCGAGCACAAGGTCGAGCTCAACATGGAGGTGGTGAATCCCACCATCGGTGCCCCGGCCGTGTGGGAAAAGGTGGGGGGTGTTAACGCCGCCGGTGAGGGGATTAAGGTCGCGGTCATCGATACGGGAGTAGACCCCAACCATCCGGGCCTGGATCCCACGGGCTACCGCTATCCGGTAGGCTATCCTAAAGGGGATACCCGGTACACGACGCCGAAGGTCATCGTCATGCGCGGATATTATCGCCCCGATGATCCTCCCAGGAATCCGGCCCCGTTGCCCTTGCATCCCCACGGGACGGGGGTTGCCACGATTATCGCGACGAACCCCAACACCGTCGCCACGTACAAGGGTGTGGATGTCACCTTGAGCGGTGTGGCCCCCAAAGCCTACATCATGTCCTACCAGATCTTCTACCCCTCCGCGTCGGGTTCGGCTGCCCGTTACGCCTCCGATCCGGAGACGGTGAAAGCCATTGAGCAGATGGTGTTGGACGGCGCGGATGTGGTGAACAATTCCTGGGGTGAAAGCGCCTTCATTCCGCTCAAGGCGGGCTTCAACCCGGTGATCGACGCCCTGGATGCCGCGGCCTCCGCAGGGGTCGTTGTCGTCAAGTCCGCGGGGAACAACGGTCCCGGGAGCGCGACGGTAGGCGGTAATGACCAGCCGGTCAAAGGCATCTCCGTCGGTGCTACGGTCAACACGCGGGCCTTCGGCAACGAAGCCCGAGTCGTCGCTCCGGAACCCGTTCCTCCTCTCATTCAATCCATGTTGGCCGTTCCGGCGGCCTTTGGCGGAACGCTGGAGGAGGACTTCGGTCCCACCGTCTTCGTGGACGTAGGACGTATTCATCCGGGGAACAAGAAAGCGTGTAAGCCCATCCAGGATCCCAACGGGGAACTGCGAGGTAAGGTCGCGCTGATCTCCCGCGGTAGCTGTACGTTTGTGAAGAAGGTGAAGAACGCCCAGGATGCGGGCGCCGTGCTGGCGATTATCTACAACAACGTCCCCTCCGCACCACCCATTACCATGGGCGGATCCTCGGACGAGATCACCATTCCGGCCTTTATGGTGGGGAACCTGCAAGGTCTGGCCATGGTGCAGTTCGAAAATGAGCATCCCGGCGAGGCCATGGTCGAGATCGGCGCTCAGACCAAGCGCTTGACGGGCGTGGCTCCCCCTGATGTGTTGACCAACTTCTCCAGTCGTGGGCCGGCTTTCCCGCTGAACCGCATCGTCCCCGATGTGGTGGCTCAAGGGCAGAACGTGCTCAGCGGGTATGCGGTGACGACCACGTCCGCCAAGGAACTGTGGGAGCCGTGGGCGGGCACCAGTGCTTCCGGGCCCATTGTGGCCGGCGCGGCTGCCCTCCTCAAGCAAGTCCACCCCGACTGGAAACCCTGGCAGATCAAGAGCGCCCTCATGCTCACGGCCAAATCCGAGGTGTGGCTGGACTTCGCCCAGACGCGCAAGGGCGGCCCGATGGAAGTGGGCGCCGGCCGTATCCAGGTGGACAAAGCCGTGGATCCGGGCGTCCTCGTCAAGGTGTTGGACCCCGACGGCCAGATTCCTTGCAATACGTCGGCCATGTTCGGCCTGGTGGAACAGGGTGCGTCCAAGCACCTGGTTCTCGAACTGTACAGCGCGGTGGACCGGGATATGACGTGGACGCTCTCCTTGAGCAACCCCTTCACCCTCCCCGTGGAAGTCGATCCCACGAGCGTGACCGTACCCGCGGGCGATAAGGCCACCGTCGACCTGTGGCTCCGGGTACCCGACGACGGTAGCGTGAAGGCGGGCGATTATTGGGGAGCGGTCCAACTCACTTCTGGCGATTACATGGCACATGTGCCCTTCTGGGTGCGCATCGCTGAAAAGAAGGAAGGGGCCCAGGTTCTCCTCATCGATGACGATGGCTCCTTGCTCCAGCCCATGTACTTCGGTGTGGACACGACGGATTATCGTCCCTACTACGAAGCCCTGCTCCGCGAAGCCGGCGTGACCTATGATGTGTGGGATGCGGAGCGCCACTGGCTGCAAGGGCCGGGTCTGCCCGATGTAGCCACCTTGCAGAAGTACGACAAGGTTATCTGGTTCACCGGCGATTCCTTCCTCACCTACTACGGTGTGTCCGCGGACGCGACGGACCGGACTCGCTTCCTCGACTTCTTCCACAACACACCCGGGCGCAAGCTCATTGTGACCGGTCAGGATTGGAGTGGTTATTACAGCAATTACATGAAGACGACGGACGGGGGTTGTGTCCTCTGTAGTCTGGGTGTGGGCGCCTGGGCCGAGGATGCGTATGCCCCGGCGAAGAAGAATTCACCCGTCATGGCTGCTCTGGGTGAGGGACCCTTCAGTGGCATGCTCCTGGACCTGGGTGGGGTGATGACGCCCACCATTGAGAGTAGCGCGGGGAATCAGGAGTATGTGGACGGGCTCTTCCCCGACGGCGTGCATGCTCCCGAGTGGACGGGCCAGGGCGCCATCCGCTCCTTGCTGCCCGCGTCGGATACCCCGACGGAGCGCGTCCCCTACATTGCCACCCTGCGCGGCGGCGATCCCAAGCTGGAGTGGATCCTGTCCGGCGACAAGGCGGGGACGAGCACATCCAGCAGTCGGGCCATCTACTTCGCCTTCGGTCTGGAGGGCATCAACAACGCCCACACGGATGCCGGTTTCGCCTCTCGCAAGGATGTCCTGGAGCGGTCCTTCGCGTGGTTGGATGACGAGGTCACCTTGAGTGTCTCCGGCGTGACTGAAGTGACTCTGCCGGAGCCTGTGGTCCTCACGGCCACACTGACCAGCTCCACGGGCATGACGGAGCCGGTGTCCTTCCGCTGGAGCTGGGGTGATGGCTCCCCCATCGTTGCCACGGGCAGCAGCGCCTCCGCCGCCCACACTTACGGCCGGGATGGCACGTACACCGTGTGGGTCGAGGGGACCGATCCGTTAGGGCACACCGCCGTCACCTCTGTCACCGTCCGGGTGAACCCCAACCCGGTGCAACCGGTGACCTGGGTGACCGAGACGGTGAAGCTGGAGAGTGTGGCGGACACGTACATTGATGCGTGGGCCGTGCCCTGGATGCCCCCGAACGTGGGTGACGATGTGAACATGAAGGTGCGCGGCAAGAACATCAAGACCGCACTGGTGGCTTTTGATCTCAGCGGCTTGCCCGCAGGCTCTGAGATCCTCTCCGCCCACCTGAAGGTGTTCGCCACCAACGGTGTGGGCCAGGTGACTGTGGGCGCGTACAACGTGTTGCGTCCGTGGTCGGAGAAAGAGGCCACCTGGTGGGAGGCTTCCTCCGGCACCAAGTGGGAGGTACCGGGAGCCAACGGCGCCGGTGATCGCTGTCCCATGCCCGCGGACAGTCAGGTCGTGAAGAAGACGGGATGGGTGACCTTCGATGTCACCAAGATCGCCCAGGCCTGGCTCCAGGGCAAGGGGACGGGTATCGCCCTGCGGGGTGATGATGCCGCTTACGGCGGTGAATGGAACTTCATCACCCGTGAGTTCACCGAGTACCGCCCCGTGCTGGAGGTTGTCTATCGCCATCCTAGCGGGGAGTAGAAAATAAACAACCCCCCGCCGTCCCTACCGGGGGCGGCGGGGGGAAGACGTATCGGCCGTGGGATCGATGGGTATGGCTACTTCCTCCTCCCTTATTTCTTCGTCTCCTCGCCGCAGAGGAAGATCTTCCGGCTGCTACCGTGGTAGGCATATGTCTGTTCCCCTACCTTGAGGACGACGAGGAACCCCGGGGTCAAAATCTGGGCGTACTTCTGTCCCTCCACCGGACATCCCAAACTCGTATCGTCCCAGGTCACCTCTTTGGCTTCGACCACCTGAATGCGTTCCTTGGGAACGCCCAGCCGTTGGGCCAGATCCTCTATGGCCTTTTCCTTTGCCTTATCCAGGGTCAACGACTCCCCTGCGGTCAACGGGCCGGAACGACATACCCACAACGCGTCCTGACTGCTGACCACGTAGAATTTCGTTTCCTTGTACTGGAAGACGAGGGCCTCCCCCTCCCCAAAGGTGGGAATGTCCCCTACGAGTTGGTCGACACAGGTCAGGGTCGCGGGGTCCACTTCGGACTCGTACGTGACAAAGGGCACATCTTTGGGGGTCACGTTGAGTAAGTCCGCCAGGGCGAGTTGCACTTGTGTGGCAATGGCCCGCGGGTTCCACACCGTCCCCTCCGGGGTGGGTTGGGGGGAAGGCGTTCCCCGTCCGCCGACTTCGATTTGGGGCAATGCCTGACGGGAGGGTGTAGGGCCCCCCGCTTTGGCCGCGGTGGCTGCCGGCTGTGGGGATGCCGGGGCAAGACAGGCGCTCAACAGAAGAACAACGCCGACAAGAACACTCAACCAGATGACGGATGTACGGGACATGGTCTCCTCCTCCCGTAAGATTCATCGAACGTGGTGCGACGCGTGCCTCTTGGGCCACCGCATCGCCGTCGCAGTCGCTCCAAAGGCGATGGACGCCTTTGAAGCTATTTTACATGAGACGTAAAGGAGTTGCCAATCGCATCCTCCCCCTCCCACGAGGAGGCGTCCTATTTTGCTCAAGTTTTTTGACAAAATTCCTTCCCTGTGCTAAGCTCCTGCGTGATATGGTCATCCCGGCCGATTCTGGGATGACGTACAACTGAATACGTTCTGGATCTCATCCAGAAGGGGGGAGGGACCGGCCCTGTGAACCCCTGGCAACCTGGTTGGGTAGTCCTTAATGCTCCTGTCGGGCGGCTGCCCGACTAAGGCTTACCTGACTAAGGTGCCAATTCCGGCAGGTGGGGTGCGCCCGCCTGGAAGATGGGAGGGAACTCTCGTTTTTCAAAGCGCGCTCCAACCGGGGCGCTTTTTTTTGCCCCGCACGGTCCTTTCCCACACCTTTGCACAGACGAGGAGGCCGAGAACATTCCAATGACCGTGGTCGTCACCGGTTCCATCGCTTACGATTATATTATGTCCTTTCCCGGCAAGTTCCGGGAACACATCTTACTGGACAACATCGATAACCTGAGTCTTTCCTTCCTGGTGGATTCGTTGACCCGCCAGCGGGGTGGGTGCGCGCCGAACATCGCTTACAGCTTGAGCCTGTTGGGCATCCGACCGCGCATCATGGCGGCCGCAGGGAAGGACTTCGACGATTATCGGCGTTGGCTGGAACAGCACAACATCGACCTTTCCTGGCTTCGCGTGTATCCCGATGAGTACACCGCCTCCTTTTTCGTGAGCACCGACGAGGAGAACAACCAGATCGCCAGCTTCTACACGGGGGCCATGGCCCGCTCCCGGGAGCTTTCCTTCCACGATTTCGACACCTCGGATGTGGAACTCGTCGTCATCAGCCCCAATGACCCGGAGGCAATGCGGCGGTATGTTCGCGAGTGCCGTGAGCTGGGCCTGCCCTTCATGTACGACCCCAGCCAGCAAATCGTGCGCTTGAGCGCGGAGGACCTGATCGAGGGCATCGAAGCCGCCGACATCGTCATCTGCAACGATTACGAGTACAACCTGATCAAGCGCAAGACCGGCCTGGATGATGTGGGGGTAGTCACCCGGGCCCGCACGCTCATCGTCACCGAAGGGGAACGTGGGTCCAGCATTTACACGGAGGGACGCAAGATCGCGATCCCGCCCGCTCCCCCTCGACGCATCGGGGACCCCACAGGGGTCGGGGACGCGTATCGGGCCGGACTCATCGCCGGGCTGCTTCTGGGATTCCCCTGGGAGGTCTCGGGACGTCTCGGCAGTCTGGCCGCGACGTACGTGTTAGAGCATTCCGGCCCCCAGGAGCACTATTACACGCTGGAGGAGTTCATCGAGCGTTACAAGCGCACCTTCGGGTACGTCCCCGAGCTGGACGTGCTCCTGAAACGTATGGGCTCCCCTTCACAACCCGAGGATGCGATCCGGGAGGAACCATGAAGAACGTCCACGTGGAGCAACTGAAGCGAATACCGGTGGCGGCCCAACGGGTGGAATTGGTGGAGCGTAAAGGGGTCGGCCACCCGGATACGATCTCCGACGCCCTGGCCGAGGAAATATCCCGAGCCTTGAGCCGGGCGTATCTGGACACATTCGGCACGATTCTGCACCACAACGTGGACAAGGGTCTCCTTGTGGCCGGGGTGACCGAGCCCCGTTTGAGGGGCGGCCGGGTCATCGAGCCGATGCGTTTCGTCATCGGTGACCGGGCCGTGCTCGAGTACAAGGGGGTGATGATCCCCGTCGACGAGATCATTGCGGAGACGGTGGACCGTTGGATTACCCACCACCTGCGCTTTGTCGACCCCGAACGCCACATCGTCATCCAGAACGAGCTCAAGCCGGGATCTCCCGAACTGGTCGACATCTTCCACCGGGGGAAGATCGTGGCCAACGACACGTCGGCCGCGGTGGGCTACGCGCCCTTGAGTCCCCTGGAGAAGCTGGTCTACCGCACGGAACGGTTCATGAACAGCAGCGGCTTCAAGGAGGCCTTCCCGGAGATCGGGGAAGACATCAAGGTGATGGGGGTGCGACAGGGCGGGGAGGTCACGTTGACCATTGCCGCGGCCTTTGTCGACCGCTTCATCGACAGCGAGGCGACCTACTTCCGTCGCAAGGAGGAGGCCTTGCATCGGGTTTCCGAGTTCATACGCCGGGAGTTTTCCGACGCGTTCTCCGCCATTCACGTTGACATGAACACGCTGGACGCGCCGGGGCGCGGAGAGGCAGGGATGTATTTGACGGTGTTAGGCACCTCTGCAGAGGGGGGAGATTGCGGTCAGGTAGGGCGAGGCAACCGGGTAAACGGGGTCATCGCCCTGAACCGCCCTATGGGGACAGAGGCTGCCGCGGGGAAAAATCCCGTAAGCCACGTGGGCAAGATCTACAACGTGCTGACCCATTATGTGGCCGATGTCATTTACCGGGAAGTGGAGGGGGTAGAGGAGGTCTACGTGTGGCTCTGTAGCCAGATCGGTCGGCCCATCGATGAGCCTCTGGTCGCTTCCGCCCAGGTCATCTTGCACGAGGGGTGGAACTTACAGGATGTGGAGCCCTCCGTGCGCGAGATCATCCGACGGGAGCTCCAGAACGTTCACGAGTTCACCCAACGCCTTATTCAAGGCGAATTCAGTGTGTGGTAATTCGTTGTTTTAACCCCATATCGCATGAGAGGAGGAACACCATCGTGACGACAACAGCGAATATTCCCCATGATGTCAAGGACTTGAGTTTGGCCGACAGTGGCCTTTTGCGCATGGAGTGGGCATGGAAGGAGATGCCCGTACTCCAACTTCTCGAAGAGGAATTTCGCCAGAAACGCCCCCTGGAGGGGGTTCGCATTGCTGCCTGCTTGCACGTGACCACGGAGACGGCCAATTTGATGCGCGTTCTCAAGGCGGGCGGCGCGCAGGTCGCTTTGACCGCATCTAACCCTTTGAGCACCCAGGACGATGTGGCCGCGGCCATCGTCGTTCACCTGGGAATTCCCGTCTTTGCCATCAAAGGCGAGGATCACGAGACCTATTACCGCCACATCCACGCGGCCCTGGACACGCGACCCCACATTACTATGGACGACGGGGCCGATCTGGTGAGCACCCTGCACAGGGACCGCCGTGAACTTCTGGAGGGGGTCATCGGCGGTACGGAGGAGACGACGACGGGGGTGATCCGCCTCCGGGCGATGGCCAAGGACGGCGCTCTGCGTTATCCCATCATCGCGGTCAACGATGCCATGACGAAGCACCTGTTCGACAACCGCTACGGTACGGGACAGAGCACCATCGACGGGATCATCCGGGCGACGAACGTGCTCCTGGCCGGGAAGACGTTTGTGGTCGCCGGGTACGGCTGGTGCAGTCGAGGGATTGCCATGCGGGCGAAGGGCATGGGAGCGGATGTCATCGTAACCGAGGTGGATCCCCTGCGCGCGCTGGAAGCCCGGATGGATGGCTACCGGGTTATGCGCATGGTCGATGCGGCCCGGGAGGGGGACATCTTTGTCACGGCGACCGGGGACAAACACGTCATCGACCGTCCCCACCTGGAGGTGATGAAGGATGGGGCGATCCTGGCCAATTCGGGGCACTTCAACGTGGAGATCAACATCCCCGCGTTGGAGGAGCTTTCCGTCCGCAAACGCCGTATTCGCCCCTTCCTGGACGAGTACACGCTGAAGGACGGTCGGCGGCTTTACCTCATCGGTGAAGGACGCCTGGTCAACCTGGCGGCGGCAGAAGGACATCCCAGCGCAGTCATGGACATGTCCTTTGCCAACCAGGCCCTGAGCGTCCTTTACATCAAGGAGCACCATCAGGAGCTGGCGCCTCAGGTGTATCCGGTGCCGCGCGAGATCGACGAACGGATTGCCCGGCTCAAACTGGAAAGCATGGGAATCGCCATCGACGAACTGACCGAGGAACAGAGGAAATACCTGGAGTCGTGGGAGGAGGGGACATAATCTCCCAGACCCATCCTTGAGTCCATGAGAATCTTGAGTCACATGAAGGGAGTTTGACCATGAGCACAACCTTTATGCGTTCACCTAAGTTGTTGTTCACCAGCGAATCCGTGACCGAAGGGCATCCGGACAAGATGTGCGACCAGATTTCGGACGCGGTACTCGACGCCGTCCTGGCCCAGGATCCGTACGGCCGTGTGGCCTGCGAGACCGCGACGAAAACGGGGTTTGTGATGCTCTTCGGGGAAATCACCACATCCGCACAGCTGAACTTCGACGAAATCGCGCGCGGGGTCATTCGGGATATCGGGTACACGAGCAGTGAATACGGGTTCGACGCGGACACGTGCGCGGTCCAGGTGGCCATTGCCAAACAGTCCCCGGACATTGCTATGGGAGTGGATAAGGCCCTGGAAGCCAAGACGGGGGAGATGAGCGAGGACGAGATCGAGGCCATCGGCGCCGGTGACCAGGGGATGATGGTGGGGTTTGCCTGTAACGAGACCCCTGAGCTCATGCCCCTCTCCATTAGCTTGGCCCACGCCCTGACCCGCCGTCTGGCTCACGTGCGCAAGGCGGGCATCTTGCCCTTCCTGCGGCCCGATGGGAAATCCCAGGTCACGGTGGAGTACAGCTACGGGCGCCCCGTGCGCGTGGATACCGTAGTCATCAGCACCCAACACGCCCCGGACATCTCCCAGGAGGAGATTCGGGAAGCGGTCATCGAGCACGTCATCCGGCCCGTTGTGGGGGCATGGCTGGACGAGCGGACGCGTATCTTCGTGAACCCGACGGGCCGGTTCGTCACCGGGGGCCCCATGGGGGATGCCGGTCTCACTGGGCGCAAGATCATTGTGGACACGTATGGTGGGGTTGCCCGCCACGGTGGGGGCGCCTTTTCCGGCAAGGATCCCACGAAAGTGGACCGCTCCGGCGCGTACGCGGCCCGTTACGTGGCCAAGAACATCGTAGCGGCCGGCCTGGCCGACCGGGTGGAGTTGCAGGTGTCGTACGCCATTGGCGTTGCCAAGCCGGTCAGCTTGAACATCGAAACCTTCGGGACGGGTCGGGTGCCCGACGAGGTCATCCTGGAGCTGGTGCGACGACACTTCGATCTGCGTCCGGCCGCGATTATCCGCGATCTCGAGCTGCGTCGCCCCATATACCGTCAAGTCGCCGCGTACGGCCATTTCGGTCGGCCGGATCTGGACCTGCCCTGGGAGCGGACGGACAAGGCCGAGATCCTGCGAGAGGAAGCCGGTTTGAAGGGCCCCGTACCCGAAGTGGCCCCGGAGCCGGTTTAAAGAAGAATTTCTGAAGATAACCACACATTTCCTGTCCACGGTCGGGTTTCTTACACTTCAACACATGCGTGTAAGAA
>WGAA01000243.1 GCA_015489285.1 Anaerolineae bacterium
GCCGGTGAGATCCTGTTGACGAGCATGGACGCGGACGGGACCCAGGCCGGGTATGACGTCGAATTGACCCGGGCCGTTGCCGATGCCGTCCGCATTCCCGTCATCGCGTCTGGGGGGGCCGGTGCGCCGGAGCATTTCTACCGGGTGTTCACAGAAGGGCACGCTGAAGCGTCCCTTGCTGCCTCCCTTTTCCATTATCGCCAATTGAGCATTCGCGAGGTCAAGGAATACCTCCACGCCCGAGGCATCCCCGTGCGTCTGGTACATCCCTGAAAAGGTGAATGGCGAATGGACTGCATTGCCCTGCTGGAACACATGGTCCGTATCCCCTCACTCTCGGGGGAGGAAGGGGAGTTGGCCGCGTTTCTCGTACGCTGGGCTCAAGAGCACGGCTTTGACAGGGCGTACGTGGACGAAGCCGGAAATGCGGTCGCCGAACGCGGGCACCCCGAAGCGCGGGTCAATCTCGTATTGCTGGGCCATATGGACACCGTGCCCGGCAATATACCCGTGCGGGTGGAGGATGGCATCCTTTACGGCCGGGGTACGGTGGACGCGAAGGGGCCGTTGGCCGCCTTTTTCTGCGCGGCGGCCCAGGCGGATCTTCCTGCGGACACCCGTATCGTCGTCGTAGGGGCGACGGAGGAGGAGGCGGCCACGTCCAAAGGAGCCCGCCACATTCGCGATCGCTTCCTGAAGGAAGGACTTCCGCGGGCGTGTATCATCGGCGAACCCAGCGGTTGGGATCGCATCACGTTGGGGTATAAGGGGCGCCTCCTGGTCACCTTTTTTGCCGAGGAGGAAAACGCCCATACCGCAGGGCCCCGGGGCCTTGGCGTAGGGGATCGGGCCTGTCGCTGGTGGCAAGGCGTCAAGGCCCTATGCGAGCAATTCAACCGTTCCCGAGACCGGGTCTTCGACCAGCTCCTCCCGAGTTTACGGCATGTGCACACTGAGGGAGACGGCCTGAACAACCGAGTCATCATGCACATCGGACTTCGCCTTCCCCCGGCCTTGGAACGGGGCCGCTTGGAGGAACAGTTGCGTGCTCTGGCAGGGGAAGTGGGGGGGCAGGTCACGTTCAGCGGCTACGAACCGGCCTACCGGGGAGACAAGCGCAATGCGTTGGTTCGTGCCTTCATCCGGGCGATTCGAGCGGAGGGAGGGAAGCCGGCCTTTAAAGTAAAAACGGGCACAAGCGATATGAACGTCGTCGGCCCTGCGTGGAATGTTCCCATTGTCGCCTACGGTCCGGGGGACTCACGGCTGGACCACACCCCGGAGGAACACATCCGTTTGGACGAATTTCTGCGCGCTATACGGGTATTGCGCCGTGTTCTTGAGGAAAACTCCCAACAAGAGAAGGACTAAGGATCGTCCCTCCTCGACGTACTGAGCAGGATAGGGCTTTCTCGGCGTCCGTCGTCTAATTGGATTCTGCTCTGTGTTGATGTATAATGTGTGCCGGAGTGTTATTATCCTGCGCATGTGATACCCTTTGAGGCGGGCTGCGATAATTGAAACCGAAGGAGGTGCCCTTTGCGCCTGGAAGACTTTCCCCGTCCGCCGGAAGACAACGGTCGTGGCCTACACTGGTCCTTGTCTCCTTATCCGCCGGTAGGTAGCGCCCTGGACTTCTGGATCGATGAACTCCTCGCCCTGCACATCAAATGGGTCAAAGTCGTGGACAACGGTAAGGGCTCCAGCCTCCCCTTGTGTCGACGTCTCCTGCAAGAAGGGATGATGCCCATTGTCCGCATTGACCACACACGGCCTATGCCCCGCCCCTTGAGCGAGGAGCAGAAGAAGACGATTTTACGCCTGATCGACGCGGGGGTTCGGTACATCGAATTGGACAGCGAGCCCGACTTGCCGGCCGAGTGGGGGGGAACACGCCCGCCCCATTGGTTCGATATCCTCATTGACACGTTCATCCAGGACGCGGATTTCGTCCTCGAACACGGGGGCCTCCCCGCAATTCCCGCCATGGAACTCTCCCCGGCACACAACCCCGTCCGGGCCATCGTCGAACGTGGACGCGCGGACCTCTTCGAACGGGGAACGTGGTGGGCCATTCACTCCTACACCCTGAACCGCCCCCTCGAATACCCGGACGACCCGGTCAACCGAGCCGGGACCCCGGTGAGCCCTCAGGAATACCACAAGCATTACCCCTGGGGATGGGAGGAACCGGTAGAGGTCATCAATCAATGGCGAGCTGAGGGGGTACAACCCCACAGTACCCTGGCCGATGACCCCCATTGCTTCCGCAACTACGAACTCGCCGGTGCCCTAGCCCGGGAAGTGCTGGGACATCCCATCCCGGTTATCAGTACCGAGGGGGGCGCCGTAACCGGATGGCGAGATGACCGTCGTTATCCACGCCTGGACCCGTGGACGGCGGCAGAGTGGACGGTGCGTATCAACGAATTCCTCCAGGGAAGCGCGCCTCCCTGGTACTTCACCCTCTGCCATTGGCTTATGGCAGAGCAGCGTCTGGATCCGGGACGCCCCGAAGCCTGGGAGAGCCATTGCTGGTACACCCACTACTGGGACCGTCAATTCGGCTTCCGGGGAGAGCTCCCCGTCGTAGCGCATGTCAAGGCGATGCCCAGCCATCCACGGGACATACGACCGGCGAAGGAGCCTTCCATGACACGTACCCAAGTTTACGGTGTTATCCTCGATGCTCAGGGACGTCCGGTAGGTGACCTTACCCTCCGGGTGCTACAGGAGGGAGAAGAGATCGCGCGGTGCACAACGACCCCGGATGGCCGGTTTCACGTCCTCCTCCCCAAAGGAGGGACATATACTTTGACGTTGGAGGACGGAGAGATCCTGGAAACTTTCCCCATCGAGACGGGACAAACGCAAGAACTCCGCATCCAATTCTTGAGCGAACCGTCGGAAGAGCCCGTCGCTTCCCCTTCACCCCCGGAGGAAGCCCCTGCAGTTGAGCAGGTAGAACAGGTGGAACCCCTGGCAGAAGCATCCCTGGAAGAGGAGGAAGCCGAGGAAATACCTCCGCCCACAGAGGAGACGACGGAAGAAAGGGGCGAGATTCCCCGTCCGCAAGAACCCACACCACCTGCAGAGGAACCGTTGGCCCCGCCCGAGACCGCCATTTACGGCACACTTCCCGGCGCTCGTCCCGGCCTTCGGCTGGAACTGTCCGACCAGGAAGGGAGAACGTGGGAATACACGCTGGACGAAGAGGGCCAGTTCGCCTTCACCCACCTTCCTCCGGGGACGTACACGTTGACCCTCACCGGCGTCGGCCTTATTGCCAAGGATATCGTCTTGCGTGAAGGCGATCGGGTGGAGATATGGTTCCCCATGCGCGGCGGAATCCAAGGTCTGGTTATGGGGGGCTCCCCGGACATGACCGCGACCCTGGTGGCGGAGACATATGGGTGGCGCCGGGTCATAGCCCTTTCCCCGCAAGGGCAATACCGCTTTGTGGAACTCCCGCCGGGAACGTACACCGTCCACATTGGGGAACACACCCTGGGTCCCGTTGACATCGACGGGGATTCTATGGTCACCCTTGCGCCCCTGGACCTGCGTCCCCCGCACCGGGCCGGGATCAAGGGCAAAGTACAGGACGAAAAGGGCCAACTGCTACCGGACATCCCGGTGCGGCTCCTGCAGCGCGGTACCCTTGTAGCCGAAACGACGACCGCCCTCAACGGCCAATACACCCTTGAGAACTTACCGGAAGGTGAATACCAACTCATCGTCCTGGGCCCGCACAGTGAGGTCATCCAAACCGTCCAGCTCGTTCAGGACGAAATTCTGGAGTACAACATCACCCTCCAGGCGCCCGTGAGCTTCCCTGAACCCGCCCCGGCTGCGGAAGAGGGCCGGGAGGAACAGCCTCCGGTACCGGAACCCCCTCCCCCGCCGGAAGAAACCGCCGAAGCTCCATCCCCGGCACCGGAAACACCGTCCGAGCCGGAGGAAAGGGAAGAGGAGGAAACGGTCACCTTATCCCAGGTTCAGGTGGAGGAAGCCGAAGCCGCTCAACCGTCCGCGGTCCCTATAGAGCCCGAACCGGAGCCGGTCTCCCCGCCACCCGCTGCAAAGATACCCCCTGAAGAGCCCGAGAGCAAACCCGTGGAGGAGGCAGAAGGGGAAGTCGGGGAAGTTCCGGCGCCGGAGATGCCTGCCGGGGTCCAAAGAATTGATACATACCTCCTCCTTCCGCCACCGGAGCACCCGCTGGCTCAGGCAGCGATACTGGCGGCCATCCCCTTCTTGCGCCAGAGTCGGGCCGTGGCCGGTTTCCGGGTGGAGGAGGCCATGCACGCGCAACGCGTCCTCATTATCGGGGATGAAACCATCTACGATAGCGCGGTCGAGGAGGCCTTGCGGAAACAAGGGTGCGACGTGGACAGGGTAAGTGGCGATCCGGCCACCTGGATCGAACTCTTCCGGGCATCCGCACGCGCGTTGGCAGAAGGAGCAGAAAAATGAGACTCTTCGGTACACGGGCCGGTAAACTCCGCTTTCCTCTGGATATCGAAACGTTGCGTGAGAAGCCGCGCAACGATGCGGAACACTACGGTGTCATTATTCAACCCGTGCGAGTCACGGAGGGCAAACCCTTCTGGCAGGTCCTTCACGTCCACCATCTTACGCCTGAGGAGAACCGGGGCGATCGGGCCATTTACATCGAGGTATTGGACGAAGAGGGGCGTCGCGTGCCCAACGTGACGGTCCACATCCGCGGCCCCAAAGGAGAGGTGACCCAAACGCTAACCTCCGACCCGAAGAAGCCCGGCCTGCGGGTGGAAATGGACAAGTGGTCTTTCTACGAGGTGGAAGTGAAAGGGCTTCCCTCCGAACGGGTTATAGGACTTTCGGCAGCGCATCCTCGCGAGGGGAGTGGAAACCCCGAAGGCCGGCATTCGTTCCTGATCGTCTGGCAGCGGGCCCGGCGCGCACTAACGCGTCCCACCC
>WGAA01000244.1 GCA_015489285.1 Anaerolineae bacterium
GAGTAACGCCGGGCGGTTTAGCGCCCGGCTCATCATAGCGAAGGCCTACGGCTAACGAGTGACGAGTAACGAGTAACCGGATGGCGTGGGTACAAGGTTATCGCCACAGAGCCAAGCTTGTCTTCAAGTCACGCATCATGTCATCAACCCATGCCGCACCTGCCGTACCTACTTCCTCACCGGCGCCTGACGCATGACGGGTGACGAATGACGTTACAGGTTCAGCGCCGTGCGCCCCCCCAGCCTGGCAGGGTTCATCAGGTATCATTCGTCATAACTTTACATACTTTATACCTCAACGGGAGGCGTGTCAAGTGGATTAGCACGTTTGGGAGTATCTTGGCTTGGAGCACGTGATGACGTGATGCGAGATGAGTAAGTTGAAGAGAAGTTTGGCGGCATAGGGTGAACCTTGTGTCCACGCCATCCCCGCACGGGGCTAAAGACCCCGTGCTACATTGAAGCGAAGGCCGCTGGAAGCGGCCTGAAGGGAGTCCCTGCCCAGACTTCCGAAGTCTGCGCGACTTCGGAAGTCTGGAGTGCCCCGGCCTGCCGGGGCACGAGGGTTGGCATCGTAGAATCACCCTTGTCTTCTCGCCATCCTGTCGTTCGTCGGTCGTCAAAAGTCGACGTGTCGGCCGGGTGGGGCTTGTCAAGCCAGCCTTGTGTGCGCGCCAGCCCTTTAATCGTTAATCGTCAATCGTTAATCGTTGTTTTCCTGCGCTACCCAATTACTCGTTACTCCGTTACTGGTTACGCAAGTTTGCCCGCTTGGCTAAGGATGGGATAGTATGGAGTGTAACGTGGTCCTGGGACGTGCACGCGGGCACGCCGCGCCCTCCGGCCCGGATGTCCCACAAAGGGTACCCCGTCGCCGAACGCCATGATCGAGATCGGGCTCAAGTGGGTTCTCCTAAGCGGAATCCTCCTTCTCCTCCTGGTCACCGCCGTCCTGCGGTGGGCGTGGGCCCGCGCGGGGGCCAAACAGGCGCCCCTCTCCTCCGATGTGGCGGGGGACGATCTTCCCTTCGGCATTCTCCACCTGAAGGGAAAACGGGAGTATACCTACGCCAACGCGGTGGCCCGGGAGATGTTGAACCTCCCCCCGGCCCCGGGGGAACTCCCGGAAAGGGACTGGGCCCAGGCGTTGACCCTCGACCGGGATATGGCTCGGGTTGAGGGGAGCGCACGCCAACGCACGACGACCCTGGCCGATGGCCGCACCGTCCAGTGGTGGGTTCACGCCGGGGAAGGGCGGGACACCGTCCTCCTCTGGGACATCACGGAACAACAGCGGGCCCAGGAAGCCGTCCACCTCCTCCTGAGCACCCTGGGACATGAACTCCGCACCCCCGTTGCCTCCATGCGCACCCACATCCAAATCCTCCAGCTGGCCCCCGAGGATTCCGCCACCCGGGAAGAGGCCCTGCGGGTCCTCCGGGAAGAAAGTGCCCACCTGGCCCGTCTGATCGACGGGCTGCTCGACCTGGGACGCCTGCAAACCACGGCCCACCTCGACCTGCATCCCCTGGACCTCCTTCCCCTGGTCCGGCGGGTCGTCAACGCCCTCCGGCCTCTGGCACGCGAGCGCGGCATCACCCTCACCGTGGAGGCGGATGCCCCCCTCCCTCGCGTCCTCGCGGACGAAAGCCGCCTGGCCCAGGTCTTCACCAACCTCGTCCACAACGGGATCGTCTACAGCCGCCCCGGAGATCGGGTAACCGTCAGCCTCCGCCGCGGGGAGCGACACGTGCTCTGCCTCGTCGAGGACACGGGCCCGGGCATCCCCGCGGAACATTTGCCCCACCTCACCCGTCCTTTCTACCGTGTACAGGGAGAACACACCTCGGGCACCGGCCTGGGGCTGGCCATCGCCGCGGAGATCGTGCGCAAACACGGTTCTCGACTCCACATCGAAAGCCGGAGTCGAGGCGAGAACACCGGCACCCGGATCACCTTCTCCCTGCGCACCCTCGTTCCCGGGGAGGACCAACCATGACCCGACGTTGGTGGTGGCTCGGAGGCCTTCTGCTCCTCATCCTCGTCCTTGGAATATGGCCCCTTCAGGGCCGGGTCATCATTACCACAGGCCATGAGGAGTGGGCGTGGCCACGCTT
>WGAA01000245.1 GCA_015489285.1 Anaerolineae bacterium
GGATGAGCCTGCACGTGGAGACGGATGCGGGCCGCTGGACGGTCATCGCGTACGGGGACCACGATGAGATCGTCGACGAAACCCACAACCGCCGCTGGGTGGACCGGGGCGCGTTTCTCAGCCGCGAGCGGCATCTGTGGGAGGCCCTCTTCCGCCAGGCCGGATTCCCGGAGATCACGAAGACCGCGTACCTGACCGAATGCCCCACGTGCCCCTCCTACGCGCTGGCCTGGCGACTGGGGGAGTCGAACACGCGCGGCATCTGGGTGCGCGCCCGCCCCTACGATGCCCGCGGGCCGGTCTTCGGCCTTCTCCCCGTCCTCCACGCCCTCCGTCTGCGGGTGGAGGATTTCACGCACGCGTATCCCCCGGGTGAGGTCGAATCCGCCCCGCCGCTCCCTTCATCCCCCACGGAGCTCGATACCCGGGACATCCTGACCCGCGTGTACGGCTCCGCGCTCCACTGGGTGGAGGGGAAGCCCCGCATCGGCGAGGACATCACCCCCTGGGTTCTCCAGGCGATCTCCGCGCCCGTCTCCGCGCACGACGCCAGGGAGATCGTGGCCCTGGTCGGCGCGCATTCCTCCCGGGAGGACATCATCACCTCGGAGGACCAGAAATACGTCCAGGCCAAACTCGTCCTCCTCCAGTACCAGCGCATGGGGACGTGGCTGAAGGTGGCCGAATCCCAACCCCTGGCCCTGAACGTCCGGCCCGACACGTTGGGCGTGGTCTTCACCCGGCTGGTGGACTTCGACCACGACGGGGATCGGGAGATCCTCCTGGTCACCGCGTCCCTGGCCCCCCGCTACCTGGACGGGGTATATCAGCTCTACGGCTGGAAGGAGGGGACACTCCGCCTCCTGTGGACGACCACATCGTACTACGACAACACGACGCTGCCGGAACAGCCCGATTACGCGACCCAGTTCAGTCGCCCCGAGTGGGCGGACAAGAACGGGGACGGGGCCGAGGATATCGTCCTCCACGTGACCCGCTGGGTGTACCCACGGGAAGACCCCGGGTTCGCGGATACGGCGCGCGTGGTCAAACGCAATCGCTCCACCGTCACCTTCATCTGGAGCGGCCGAGGATTCCTCATGGAAGGAGAGTGACACACCCCATGTCCCTGCCCGCACCCGTTGACGAGTACCTGCGACGCCATACCATCCTGACCTTGAGCACGAGGGACGAGGAGGGGATTCCCCACGCGACCCCCCTGTTCTACGCGCTGTTGCCCGACGGGGATGTGGTCTTCATCTCCCACCCGGATACGGCCCACATCCGCCACATGCTCGGGCAACCCCACGTGGCCATCGCGGTCTACGGGGAACCCCAGGTCTGGCAGCACATCCAGGGGGTCCAGGCCCACGGCGAGGGGTACGAGCTCCCCCCGGTGCGTCATCAGGAGGCCTGGGACGCGTACGTCACGGCCTTTCCTTTCCTGAAGCAGGTCGTCCGCTCGGAAACGCCCTCGGTGCAGCAGGTGCGCGCGGCGTTTCAGGACGCGCGGTGGTACGGCATCCGGTTGACCTGGGTGCGGCTCATCGACAACCAACAGGGGTTCAGCCACAAGGACGAGTGGGTTCGCGGCCCGGATCGGTGGGAGAAGGTGCGATGAGACGTACGGCAGAGGAGGCAGCCCGTCTGGGGCATCCCAGCTACGTGTGGCGTGAGGGACAGGAACGCCGCCTGGGCATTATCCGCCGCTGGGCAAAGACCGACGGCGCGCGCATCCTCGTGGACGGATGCGGGATCGGCATGTACGTGCGCGCGCTGCGCCGGTACACCCCCCACGTCGTCGGCCTGGATATCGACGCCAAAGTGCTCCGCGTGGCCGCGGAGGATCTCCCCCTCCTCTGCCAGGGGGCCGGGGAGGCCCTCCCTTTCCCCGACGACACGTTCGACACGGTCCTCAGCCACGAGGTCATCGAACACGTGTCCGATGACCGGCGCACGGTGGCGGAGATGGTCCGCGTCCTCAAACCGGGCGGCCGAGCCGTCATCTTCTGCCCCAACCGATTCTACCCCTTCGAGACCCACGGGCACTTCTGGCGGGGCCGATATCACTTCGGCAACACGCCGCTGATCAATTACCTGCCCGACCCCTTGCGCCGACGCCTGGCCCCCCATGTGCGGGCCTATACCCCCTGGGGGTTACGCAGGTTGTTCCGGGGATTGCCCGTGCGCGTGGTGCACCACACACAAATCTACCCCGGATACGATAACATCATCGCCCGCCGGCCCCGATGGGGTCGCTGGCTTCGACGGATCACGTACGCGCTGGAACGCACCCCCCTCCGCCTCTTCGGCCTCTCCCACGTCCTCGTCGTGGAAAAAACATAGGGGCCCGATGCGCCGGGCACCGGACCCCTGTTGGAGACGAGGCGATCTCTCCCCTAGCGTCCCGTCTGTCCGCGGGCGGCTTCGTACGCGCCGTAGAGGATGGGCACGAGGATGATGTCGAAGACCAGGTTGGAGGCCGCGGCGGGCAGGAATTCGCCGATGATGGCCGTGGCCAGGGAATAGCCGTTCACCCAGATGTCCGCCAGGGCCGCGAAGCCCATGCCCACGATGACGCCCAGGGCCCCCCAGATGACGGAAACGGCCACGTCAGGACGGGTGCGCAGGAAGTACCACCCCACGGCCACGAGGACGACGGTGATGATGAGCAGGCCCAGCGTCCACTGACCGGCCCGCATCCCCTCCATCCACGGGTGCTCCACGTTGGGGAAGAGCACGGTGAGGACGATGAACAGGGCCATGATCGCCCCGACGAGGACGAGCACCCGCTCGGTAACGCGGCGGCGCTCCTCCCAGGTGGCCCAGGCCAGAATGAGTCCCGGAATCATGCCCATGAGCCCGTTACCCAGGTCCCACACGGGGAACACCCCCCATCCTGTGAGCGCGTCCCCGATGATGTTGCCCACCGCACCGCTGAAGAACCCGACGACGGGACCAAAGGCCAACCCCATGAAGATGGGAATGGCCACCGCAGGACGAAGGGAGACGAAGCTCACCGAGGGCAACTGGATGACGTTCGTGGCCCAGGAGAAGATGCCGTACAGGACGGCACCGATGGCCATCATCACCACCTCACGGGTCCCCACCTCCCAGATGGGTTTGTTGGCGAAGAAGAAGTAAATGGCCATGACGATGATCGCACCGATGATGTAGAGAATCCACCCGCTGGTCGATGCCTTTTCCCCACCGGTCACCAGATTGACCAGGAAGAGAACGACCGTGGCTACGATGATGGCTCCCAAGACCTTCGTCAACGTGGACTTTCCGTTCATAATGCCACCTCCAAAAGATGATCCCTGATGAACTGAAGACGATGAAACGGCGGAAGGACGGGCTCTCCGCCGTGGGGGATGCGTGCACTTCCATTATACCACGTCTGCCAAGACCTCCAGCGGGACGAAGCGACCCAGCCGGGGCAGTTGGGCCAGGTTCATGCGGAGCAAGCTGGTGGGCCGCAGACGACATCGACGCAGCCGTTCCTCGTCGGCCAGGACGTCCTCAGGAGCCCCGTCGGCCACGATGCGACCGTCGGCGAGGAGAACGACCCGGTTGGCGTAACGCAGGGCCAGGTCCAGATCGTGGGTGATGAAGAGGATGGCCTCGAAGGGCATCTGGACGATGGCATCCATGAACTGGGTGTAGTGGCGGTAATCCTGGCCCGCGGTGGGCTCGTCCATGACCAGGATTTTGGATTCCATGGCCAGAATGGCGCCGATGCCCACGCGGCGCTGTTGACCGTAGCTCAACGCCAGCGGGGAAACGTGCGCGTACTCCTCCAGGTCCACGATGCGCAAACTCCGCTCCACGTTGCGGGCCACCCGTTCCTCGTCGAACCCCAGGTTGCGGGGACCAAAGGCCAGCTCCTCCCACACGGTGGGCGCAAAGAGCATGTGCGATGGGTTCTGGAAGACGAACCCCACCGTGTGCGCGATCTGGGCCACGGACATATCCCGCGTGTCCCGCCCCTCCACCAACACCCGACCGGAACGGGGTTTCTCCAGCCCGATGAGGTGACGGACGAGAGTGGTCTTGCCCGCGCCGTTGGGCCCGAGAATGGCAATCACGTCCCCGGGATGGACGGCGAAGTGGATGTCGTGGAGGACTTCCTGTTCCGGCACGTAGCCGAAGGAGACGCCTTCCATGACCACGAGGGGATCTTCCCCGGGACGTCGTTCCCGGCGCGGGGGCGGCGGCGAAACGTCCAGGGCCTTCAGACGGTGGACGGCCACGTCCGCGGGCAATTTCACGTCCAGGGGGTTGACCACCTGGAAGAACCCGGGGATGTCCCCGTAGTACACTTGCTCCCCCCGGTCGAGGAAGAGGGCTTTGTCCGGGTGGATGGAGAGCACGTCCTCCACCCGGTGTTCGATGAGGAGGACGGTCTTGCCCGCGTCGACAAGCCCGCGGATGAGGGCCAGGGCTTCGTCCACGCTCGTCGGGTCCAGGTTGGCCAGGGGTTCGTCCAGCACGAGGATGTCGGGTTCCATGACGAGGGTGCCCGCGACCGCGACCTTCTGCTTCTCCCCGCCGCTGAGCGCGAAGGTTTCCCGCTCCTTCAAGTGGTCGATGCCCAGATACCGGAGGACCCGATCCACCCGTTCCAGCATCTCCGGTCGGGGAACGGCCAGATTCTCCAGGCCGAAGGCCACGTCGTTGAGCACGTAAGCGCCCACGATTTGCCGCTCCGGGTCCTGGAGCACGGTGCCCACCATCTGGCTGATCTGGGCCAGCTTCAGGGGGGTGGGATCCTGCCCCAGAATGCGGATGGTTCCCTGCAGCTCACCCCCCTTGTAGGAACGGGGGATCAGGCCGTTGATGGTGCGCATGAGGGTGGTCTTGCCGCACCCCGAGGCCCCGGCAACGAGGATGAGTTCCCCCGGTTGCACGTCGAAGGTGATGTCGCGTATTGCGTATTCCTTCCGGGTCCGATAGCGATAGGATACATGATGCACTTGTAGGGCTGTGTCCATAGGATCTCTCATCCCGTCATGCAAGGTTTAGGAGGATGTCTCACAGAAGTTGTAACAGAGGGTCAACGTGGTCGGACGCTTCTTGTCCGTCGCGGGCCAGAGGGTCATCCCGCACACCTGGAAGCCCTTCTTCAGGTAGACGATGATGCCCGGATTCCCCGCGTCCACTTCGGTGGTGATCAGGCAAACGCCCGCGTTGCGTGCCACGTTCATCGCGTGTTCGATGAGGTGACTGCCGATACCCCACCGCCGGTGGTGGGGATGGACGAAAACGTGGTCGATGACCGCGCTCTCTTCGTCGGCCTCGATGCGAAGCCCGCAGTAGCCCACGATGTGCCCCCGGTCGTCGGCCACCAGGAGGTGATGCAAGGGGTCGTTCAGGTAACGCAAGAGATCCCAGCGGGGTTGATGATAGGTCTCGATGAGGTCCGCGATGGCCGGGATGTCCTGTTCTCCGGCAGGACGGTAGAGGACGGCCCGGGCTTGAAGCCAGCGGCGTAATGCGTCCCGGTGGGTGGAGAAGGCGATTTCGTGCCAGGGGGGGAGTTCGTGCGGGGCGAACCAGCGGGCGTCTTCCGCGTCGTCCCCCGGCTGCAATGTGCCGCCCACGACGTGGGCCCGGTAGAGGATGAGTACCCCCCGCTGGTGCATGGAGTCCTCGAAGGAGTAGACGTTCAGGAGGGCGTCCAGGGCCACATCCAACCCCGTTTCCTCCTTCGTCTCCCGGATGGCCGCCTCCTCCGCGCTCTCGTCGGCCTCCATGTAGCCCGCGGGGAAAGCCCAGTAGCCCTTGCGCGGGGGAACGGCCCGCCGGATGAGGAGGACGTGCCCGTTGTCCTCGACCAGGGTGCCCGCGGCCGGGGTGGGGTTCACGTAGAAGATGAACCCACAATGGGGGCAGACGAGGCGTTCCCGGTCGCCTATGCGGCGTCGCTCCAGGGGATGACCGCAGCGGGGACAGTACTTGTATTCTTCCATCATGCCTCCGAAATCCGACGGTGGAAGAGGTCGCGCAATTTCCTGCGGATTTCGTCGTTCAGGCCCTTTTCCTTGGCCCGAGCACGCACGAATTTCTTCATCTCCTTGGGCAGTACGGGCGGAACCGTGGGGTTTTCACGGGTAAGGGGGATGTTCTGGGTGAAGAAGACGACGGGTTGGATGTCGACGACGAGGTCGGGATCCTCCTTCTGCAACCATTTGCGCAGTTTTTCCACATGGCTCCAGGCTTCGCCCACCGGGTCGCCCAGGCCCTCCGCGCCGAAGAGGCCCAGGAGACGCCGCAGGCTGAAGGGTTGCCGCCATTTGTCCCCCTTGGCGACGACGGGATCGTTCGTGTCCCGCAGGACGATGACGAAAAGGCCGGCCGGGCCGAGGAGGACGTGATCCGCGGGGAGGAGCCAGTGGTAGATCTCGTACTTGTCGTCCAGCCCCTTCAGGTGCTTGTCCAGAATCTGGTCGGGGCGCAACGGACGCTTGGCAAACCGACGCAGGTTGTAGTTCCCGATCTGGGCGGCGATGAAGCCGACGATGAGGGAGGCCAGGGCGATGCTGACCCACATGCCGTAGCGGGGGTTGTCGGGTCGAGTTCGCAGGGTGATGACCATTCCGAGGATGAGGACGGCCAGGCCGAACAGGCTGGCGATGTTGGCGATTTTCTTGCGAAACGCGACTTTCTTTTCGTTGACGAAGATGCGCATGATCCCTTCGCTGCTCCTTTGTCCGAGGATGTGCTCGGCCCCATTTTACCACAAGAAGGGGGAATGAGTAACGAGTCAGGCGTAACGAGTCGGGAGTAACGAGTAATCGGATGGCGAGAAACGACAACGATTAACGATTGAAGGACTGGCGTGCATACAAGGTTGGCTTGACAAGCCCCACCCGGCCGGCGCGTCGACTTTTGACGACCGACGAACGACCAACGACGAACGAAAGGATGGCGAGAAGACAAGGGGGATTCTACAATGCCAACCCTCATGCCCCGGCCCGCCAGGGTTCGCACGGCACTGAACCGCCGTGCTCATTGAAGCAAAGCCCTCCGGGCTGTCCTATGTGAGGCCGCAGGCCTTCGCTATGATGAGCCGGGCGGTTTAGCGCCCGGCGTTACTACCAAGCCAACTTCTCTTCGAGTTACGCATTACGCATCACGTATCACGTATCACGTTGCAGAGCCAAGCTGCGCCTGCAGTGCCTACGTCCTCATTGACGCATGACGGATGACGAGTGACGTTACGCATTACGACTCCTTCCGCAGGCGGCCGGAGAATTGGGGCGGCAGGGGTGGCCCCGCAGGAATCCCCCGCTGCCGGAGGAAGGCGAGGACGCGCTCCAGGACCTGATCCGGGGTGAGGTCGTCGGTGTGGACGATGAGGTCGGCGTGGGCGCGCGCGTGGGCCAGGCGACGACGTTGCCGGGGGAGGAGCGCGGCCAGCGTCTCGCCCGGCCGGCGCCGGAGGATCGTCTCGTCGCTGGCGTCCAGGTAAATCAGCACATCGGGCGGGTGCAGACGGCGCCACATGTCAGGAACCTCGGAATGTTCCTGAGCTATCTGACGGGCATTGTACCCCAACGCCCGCAATCGATTCGTCAGGGTCGTCTTCCCCGCCGCACACGGTCCTACGATTTTGATCAGCGGTAGTCGTACGTCAGGCGTCATACGTCATGCGTCAGGCGCCGGTGAGGGAGTCGGCAGTGCAGGCGCATCTTGACCTGACGACGTGATACGTGATTCGTAATGCGTAACATAGAGTCAGGTTGGCACTGTTGGGATAACCCGGTCCTCGCGCCGGCCCTTTACTCGTTACTCCGTTACTCGTTACTCGTGACTCGTTACGCTCCCTCCCCTCCGTTGACAGGATTATACGTCAAAGCGTATAATCTTCCTAGTCGCAGGGCCAGAGGCCCGGGATATGCTGGTAGGAAAAAGGAGCGTGAGGTATGGCTGTACGTCGTGTGGTAACGATTTTCGACGCGGATTCGGGAGTCCTCCGCCAGAAGGCCCGACGCATCCGGCGCTTCGGACGGGATCTGGCGGCCCTGGCCGAGGACATGGTGG
>WGAA01000246.1 GCA_015489285.1 Anaerolineae bacterium
ATCCCCACCAGAAGCCGTAGAAGCGAAAGGCCGCGGCAACGAGGGTAATCCCTATGATGGCCCAGGTGTAAGGAAATGGTCGTTTGCTTGCCCGTCTCATCACCCCTCTGTCCTACCTCCCTTGGGGCACACGCTCATGATTAACGAGTAACGGAGTAACGAGTAACCGGATGGCGCAGAAAAACAACGATTAACGATTGACGATTAACGATTAAAGAGCTGACGCGAGGACAAGGTTGTCTCTGCAGCGCCAACGTCAGTAACGAGTAACGGAGTAACGAGTAATTGGTTGGCGTGGCAGAAAGGTTCTCGCCACAAAGCCGAGCTTGTCTTCAAGTTACGCATTACGAATCACGCATCACGTATCACGTCACCAAACCGAGCCTCAGACCTCCGAAGTCTGCGAGACTTCGGAGGTCTGGACCGAAGGGCCAAGTTATTTTTAACCCAACTCCCGGTGGGAGCAAAAAAGCGGCTCCCCACTTGGGCGGCATGGGGAGCCGCAACAGGTCCTGGGAAACGGCTCCTGCTGGGGGGACCGTTCCGCCAGTTTGTGCCAATAGGTTCACACCTCATTTTACCCGCCCCCGCAAACCCACGCAAAAACCGCGCAAAAGGGTGTAAGATGAGCCCCGGCAATGGACCAACCCCGGGCCGAGGGTCGCCAAACGGGAGGCCATGTCGTGCCCCGGCTATGTCCTCAGGAGCAGAAGTAATGCTGGCAACGCGATATATAACGCTGGATGAGCTCGAGGCGTGGTATCGCCGTGAAGAATTCCTCCTCACCCACAGGACGCCCATAGAGCCCGTCACCCGGTCACGTCGGGAAGAGGACATCGTTCGGGGCCTGGGGTTCTATCGCCGGGCCCTCATAGAGCGGGGGATCACCACGTCCCGGGACCCGGAGGGGGATATCAACGCGTACATCGCCTCCACCCTGGAGGCGGATCCCCCGTGGGAGATGTTCGTCTACACCCTCCCCTACGAGAACGATGAACGGGTGATTGTAGGGCAGGCAGGGGTCCAAGCGTTTTCCTCCCTCACGGAGAATATGTCCTGGCATCGAACTTTGTGGAAAACGCCTTCACTTCAACTCCTGTTCCAAATGGTTGGGGAGGCTTTCTGGCAGGATGTGGAAGCGTTCATCTTTCGCGACCACGTCTTTTACCTGGGGGTCTCCGCGGAGCTCGGCCGCTTGTACATCCGCCCGTACCGAAATTATGGGTCGGAGGTCGTCCAAAAGTTCGTTCAGACGTTGCTCCTCGGGTTACAGGATGTGGTCGCCTATGTGGAGCGGCTGATTCGCCGGGAGAGTGATCCTCTCCCCCTGGCCTTGACGATGATAAGTGCGACGACCATGCGCCGTAAGGGGGAACGTCTGGCCGTGCGCAATCCTTCCTTCGGCTGGCAGTTTCGCATCAAGAACGGCGTGGCCCAGCGATATCCCGGCCGCGTGGCGTACCACACCATCGGGTTGCTTTCCCCCCATCTCCTCCCTCTCTTCCACCTGCCCCCGGACCTGGAGTTCGAGCCCCATCGTCTGACGCCGCTCCCGCCGCCTTATTCCCGCCCCGCGGAGCGGGTGTACGCCTATGTCCTCCTGGTGGAGGAGGATTACGTGGAGATGCCCCCGCCCTACACGGGCGTGGCAGCCCAGTGGAAGCGGCATTTCCGGGCGTTGGGCCGGACGCTCGATTCGGAGGAGGCCAAACTGGACCCCGTGGCCCAGGCCCCCTGGAACGTGAGCATCATGGTGGGGGTTCCTCGCTGAAACCGCCCGCCGCGAGGAGGGCCCGAGCCGTTTCCGTGTCGGTGATAAGGGTGTGACCCAGGCCACCCCGAAGCGCGCCCAGCAGCGCGGGCACCTTGTGCTTCCCGGCCGCCATGATGACCCTGTGGGGGATGCGCAGGATGTCTTCCCACTCCAGGGCGATGATCCGGTCGTCCCAGGGGAGGGGGATATGGCGCCCCTCCCCGTCGAAGTAGCGCATGAGGATGTCCCCCACGGCCCCCCGCTCCCGGAGCAGGCGCATTTGGTCGGGTGTGAGGAGCCCCAGACGGGTGAGGGTGTTCTCCTCCCGAGTACTCCCGACACCCACGAAGGCGATGTCACATTGTCGCGCGTGTTCCAGGGCGCGACGCACCTGAGTTTCCCGGAGGACGGCTTCCCGCGCGGCCGCGCTTTCCACCAGGATGGGGACAGGGAGGGGTTCCAGGGGGACGCGGAAGACTTCCGCAACCCGCCAGCTAATGCTGTATGGATTGGTCTGCCCGACCATGCTCCCCGCAAGTTCGTGGACGGTGAAGGGGACGAGGGTGGGAGGCGGGGTGAGGTAGGGAGCCATCCGGCTTACGGTGGTGCTCCAGCCCAACCCCAGACGACAGCCGGGGAAGACGATGCGCTGAAGGTAGTCGGCCCCGGCTTGCCCCAGCGCGTTCAGGGTGTCCTCACGCGTGTGCCGGGTGCGCACGACGATGGCGTCCTTCAGGCCGAAGGCCCGGCGCAGTGCCCGTTCCAGACGGTATTGCAGGGGCAAGGGGCGGGTGATGCGGATCTGGACGATTCCCTCCCGGCGGGCGCGCTGGAGGAGCCGGGTCACCCGGACGCGGGAGATGCCCAGCTCCCGGGCGACCTGCTCCTGGGTGAGACCGTCGTGGTAGTACAGCCAGGCCGCGACGGTCATGAGCTCCTCGGGATTGGTAGGGTCCAGGAGGGATGTTCCCGAGGAGGGGCGCACGGGTTCAGTCATGGCCGCGGCGTTCCTCCTCCGCTTTGGCCACCAGTTTGGGCAGGCTTTCCTCGAAGGGTGGGTAGGCGATGCCCACTTCGGTGATGATGGCCGTGATGTACTTGGCCGGGGTGACGTCGAAGGCGAAGTTCAGCACGGGCGAGCCGTCGGGCACCAGTTGGATGTCCCCGATGTGCGTCATCTCCCGGGGGGAGCGGATTTCGATGGGGATGTCGTCCCCGGACTTGACGCTCAGGTCGATGGTGCTGGTGGGGGCGGCCACGTAGAAGGGGACGCCGTGCGCGTGCGCGGCCAGGGCCAGGTTGTACGTCCCGATCTTGTTGGCCGTGTCCCCGTTGGCCGCGATGCGGTCCGCGCCCACGACCACCAGGTCGATGCCGATGGTGCGCATGACGTGCCCCGACGCCCCGTCCACGATGACCGTGTGGGGGATGCCCAGTTGGTTCAGTTCCCAGGCAGAAAGGCGGGAGCCCTGAAGCCGGGGACGGGTTTCGTCCAGGTAGGCGTGGACCTTCTTGCCCTGCTCGTAGGCGATGCGGATGATGCCCAGCGCGGTGCCGTAATCCACGGTGGCCAGGCTGCCCGTGTTGCAGTGGTGGAGAATCTTCGCCTCGTCGGGAACCAGGGGGAGGGCGTTGAAGCCGATGGCTTTGTTGGCCCGGATGTCCTCCTCTGCGATGGCGTTGGCCTCGTCCAGGACAGCCTGACGCAGCGCGTCCACGGTGGTCAGGCCCGGATCTGCCGCGCGCTTCATCACCCGGTCGATGGCCCAGAAGAGGTTGACCGCGGTGGGGCGGGAGTTGCGCAGGACGTCCGCGGCCTCCTCCAGTTCCCGGCGGAGGGCCTGGACGTCCTGGGCATCGCTGTACATGGCGGCCAGGGCCAGGCCATAGGCCGCGGCCGCGCCGATGGCCGGCGCGCCCCGAACGACCATCTGTCGGATGGCATCCGCCACGTCCCGGTAATCGGTGAACTCCAGGTACACCGTCTCCGCGGGCAACTTCCGCTGGTCCAGCAACTTCAGTGCATGTCCGATCCATTCGATGCTGCGAAATGTGGTCATGGTTCATCCTCCGGTAACGTCAGGTGTCATACGTCATGCGTCAGGCGTCAGGCGCCGAGGAGAAAGTCGGCACAGCAGGCGCATCTTGGCCTGATGACGTGATGCGTGATACGTGATGCGTAATGCGTAGCTTAGAGCCGGGTTGGCGCGATAGGGTCAACCTTGTCCTCGCGCCGGCCCTTTAATCGTTAATCGTCAATCGTTACTCGTTGTCTTCCCACGCCAGCCGGTTACTCGTTACTCGTCACTCGTTACTCGTTAAATCTCCGGCTTCGCCTCCACCACCATCTCCACGATGTCCTCGATGCGTCCGACCTTGCTGTGGTTCTTTATCCACGCCTTGGCGATGTTCAGGCCCAGGCTCTCGGCCGTGGCCCGCACGTCTTCGTCCTCGATGGTCCAGAAGTCATGGACGTGCGCCAGGCCGATGAGGCGACGCATCATCTCGGCCGCGCCGAATCCGGCCGTGTCCTGCAGGAGTTGGTGCATGTACTTGCGGCGGAAGGTGGGCGAAGGCCAATCCTCGTTGCCCTCTTCCTCCCACAGGCGCAGGAATTCCTCTTCGAAGATATTCCACGTGCGCACGATGAGGTCGGCTAGCCAGGCCCGGTAGTCCGCCCGCTCCTGGGGGTCCCGGGCGTGGTACTCCTGGGCCGCGTAACTGAGGGCCAGGTTGGCAAAGTAGGTCCCGATGTCGTGGGCCATCGGCCCGAAGAAGGCGAACTCCGGGTCCACCACCTTGGTCTCCTCCTCGTTGAGCATAATGGACCCGGTGTGGAGGTCGTTGTGGATGAGGGCCTGCGCGTGGGTCATGTAGCGCTCCTTGAACATGAAGATCTCGCTGCGCAGGTCGTCGTCCGCGTAGATGGCCCGCACCTGGGGTTCCAGCTTGGGCGTGTAGCGGTTGTTCGGGTGCTCGATATAGGGTTGGGTGAAGACCAGATCCTCCTGCACCTTGCAGAGGACGGGATTGATGAAGCGGGGGACCATGGCCTTCTTCTCCCCGGAAGAGAGGTAGAGGTCGGAGGTGTAGAAGAGGGTACGGGCCATGAAAATGCCCATGTGTCGGTCCACGTGGGGGTAGCGCTTCTGCTGCATCAGGCCCTCACGCATGACCAGGTGGCGATTCAAGTCCTCGATGATGAGGATGTGCCGTTCCTCGTCGTAGTCGTACAGGATGGGCACCTGTTCGGGGCAGTACGTGCCCTCGATCTTCAGCACCTCGTACTCGATGCGGGAGCGGTCTACGGGCATCTTGAAGTCGGGGTAGCGCCAGGCGTAGGGAAGGGCTTGCTTGACGATGACGGACTTCTCCTTGGGGGCCGCGGCGCTGTAGACGCGGAAGAGAAGGTTCACGTTCCCCTCGGTGATCTGTTCCGCCTGCAAGTCCTCCGCGCGCCGGAACACTTTATCGTACACTTCACGCTGCTTCACGTACTCGATGACAGACGATTCGGTCAGGGGTTGGACCTCGCTCATCGTGTGCCTCCTGGAAAGGGATCATGGACCGCGCGGCTGCACAAATGTGCCGTGCTGAACAATTGTGCAGAGCCCAGTATACCCGAGGGGATAGGTGGTGTCAATGCGTAACGAGTAACGGAGTAACGAGTAATCGGATGGCGTGAGGACGGGGTTGGCCCAGCAACGTCGGGCGCGGAAAGACAACGATTAACGATTGACGATTAACGATTAAAGGGCCGGCGTGAAGACAAGGCTGTCCCAGCAGCGCCAACCTGGCTCTAAGTTACGCATCACGCATCACGCATCACGTCATCAAGCCGAGCCCCACCCTAACGCGCCGACCTCCTCTTAGCGCCTGACGCCTGACGAATGACGTATGACGCATGACGCCCGACGCCAAATACCCAATCCCCACCACCCGAGCTATAATACCCCCGGGAGGCGCACTCATGCCGATGCCGTTCACCTCGTGGCTGAACACGTGGGCGCACTGGGTTGGCTACGCGGTCTGTCACCAAATGCCCGAGCATTCGTATATAACAGTGCTCGGACCGATGCCTCTATGCGCCCG
>WGAA01000247.1 GCA_015489285.1 Anaerolineae bacterium
CGCCTGACGCATGACGCATGACGAATGACGTTACGCATCACGTATCACGTCACCAAGCCGAGCCCCACCCTAACGCGCCGACCTCCTCTTAGCGCCTGACGCATGACAAATTTCGGCAACCCGGGGCCCCCAGACTTCCGAAGTTTCGAAAACTTCGGAAGTCTGGACTGAACGCCGGCCTACCTCTGTGGGGGCTCAGGGTTCCTGGGCCGGGGGTTCCACGCCGAGGAGTTTCTCCAGGATGAGGAGGCGGGGTTGGGCCCGGTGGACCCGGACACGGTAGGCCTCGCCGGTCAGGTGGTATTCCCGGCGGAGGAAGAAGCGTTGCGCCCGTCGCAGGTGGGCGGGCACGGCCGCACGCACGCGCTCGATGGGAGTCCGAAGGTCCAGCCACGTCTCCCAGATGTCCATGGCCAGGGAGCCCAACCCTTTCCCCCGCCACTCGGGGCGGAGGAGGATGAGGCCGAGCTGCGCCGCGACGTTGTCGGGATAGCGCAGGCGGAAGTCGAGAAGGCCCACGGGCTCGTCCCCCCGGTAAATGGCCATGATGTGCCGCCCACCCTCCTCCCGGGTGAGCATCATATGTTCGGCCAAATCCGGCGGGACCCTCTCCTCGCCCAGGGCTTGAAAGTAATCCTCCCCCGCGTCGAGGAGGTGCTTCAGCAGGGGAAGGTCCTCCTCGGTGAGGGGAACGAGACGCAGGGGATGCGGCGCGTTCATAGGGCGTGCACCTCCTTCTCCAATTTCTGAAGGCGCTGGCGCAGCTGCTGCAGCCGGGCCTGAGTCTCGTCCAGGCGTTCCTGTTCCGTGCGGATGAAACGGGTGTAAGGGGCGATGGCCGCGTGTATGCGGTCGAGGGAGGCTTCGAGCTCCCGCCGAAAGGCACTGTCCAGTTCCTCCCGCAAACGGCCCCGCAACTCCTCCACCCGGCGGGCCAGGTCCTTGCGGGCCTTTTCCCGCTTCGCGGGGAGGAGGTAGAGCCCCGCGGCCGCCAGCAGGCCGGCCCCCAGGAAGCCCGTCATGTCGAGGAGGACGCCGTGGAGGAGGGTGACGAGCAGCGCGCCCAGACCGACGGCCCCGGCCTCCACGAGCGCCGTCTGGGTGAGGGCCTTCTGCACGTCCTCCACCAGGTGCTGGACTTCCGCCTCCTTGTCGTACGTGGCCACAATCTCCTGGGCCCTCCGGCCGATGGCCTCCAGGAGATGCTGCCGCTTGGCTTCGAAACCCTCCCGGTGGACGGGCCGGACGTGATGGTGGGCCCGTTCCTGGAGCTGGGCCGTGATGGCCTGCCACTGCCGGAACTCCTGGTCCACCATGCTGTCGATGAGCGCGTTGACCTCCTGTTCGATCTGCCGGGGGGTATCCGCGATGACGCGGCGTTCGAATTCCCGCTTGAGCCGTTCCCCGTTCACCAGGTCGAAGATGCGGGTGAGCCGCAAAGTCTCCTCGAAGAAGCGGTCCCCCCGGGCCTGCATCTCGTAGAGGATGTTGTCCACCCGGCTGAGGCGGTAAGCCAGCTGGCGTTCCATGTCCTGCGCGTACCGGTCCAACTGCCCCTCGATGCCCTCCAGGGTGCGGACGTCCTGGGCGAGCAGCCGACGCCGTGCATCCGCGAGCTCTTCGGCCCGGGTCAGGGCCCGGTGGGCAATGCCCAGAGGGGAGGCGAGCTTGAGGCGCAGGCGTTCCCGCCGATCCAGGGTGTGATGGATGAAGGTGTGGAGGGCCTTGAACCCGCTGGCCGTCCAGAGCTGCTCCGCGCGGGCACCTTCGGCTCGGCGGGCCTCCTGGGCAAGCCGCGCGGAGACGAGGAAGACGAGGGGAGTAAACCCCAGAGTCCGGCGCACGTGATCCTCGACGAACGCCCGCACTTCGTCCTGTTCCTCGGGAGTGAGGAGATCGACTTTGTTGACGATGAAGACGATCTTCTTGCCCCACCGGCGAATGTGTTGCAGGAAGGTGCGTTCACTTTCGGTGAAGGGCCGGTCCGCAGAGGTGACGAAGAGGACCAGGTCGCTGCGCGGGACGAAGCGTTCGGTGATCTCCTGGTGTCGCCGGATGACCGCGTTGGTGCCCGGGGTGTCCACCAGGGCCATGTACTGCAACCAGGGGGCCGGGTGGGTGACGATGACGAGACCGTCGGGGGTTTCCACCTCCTTGTGGGTCTCACCGTAGCGGATGAGGTGGATCTGCGCGGTGGTCGGGGTCACCCCTTCGGGGAGGACGGGTTCCCCCAGGAGGGCGTTGATGACCGCGGTCTTGCCCGCGTTGAACTCGCCCACCACCACGAGGAGGAAGAGGCCCTCCAGGTCGGATAGGGCCTGGCGCAAGGCGCGACGCAGCTCCTCCTCCCCCTCCAGGGACTGGAGAAGGTCGTCCAGCGCGGTGAGCAGGCTGCGCTCCTCTTCGATTAAGGCGGCGACTTTCGCGTCCACGGTCGGTGTCACCTGGGTCATCTCTTCACCCCTCCTCCCTGGGTAGGATGATACCCCCCTCCGGGCAATTGGGCCAGTCGGAGAGGCGGGGGTGTGAAGGGCACAGGATCACCTTCCGTGCACTGTTACCCACGGCACGTACTCCACCCGCGGCAGGAGGACCTCCGGGGAAACGCGCCACGGCCCCACCCATCCCGCGAGATCCCGCGCCCGCGCTCGGAACCGCACCCGACGTCCCGCACGGCCCCGGTACAGCGCCTCCGTCCGGGGCGTCCCCTCCAGCCAGGGGACCCATGTGCTCCCCTCCAGGACCTCCACGTCATACGAGGTCACCCTGAACGCGTCCCTTCCCTTCCACCGCAGCCGGATCCAGGGGCGCCTGACCTCGGCCGGGAGGAAGAGTTGCGTTTGGGGTGGGGTGGTGTCCACGGCGATGTATCGGGTTCGGGTGACGGTGTGGGAGAACGCGTCCGTAGCCGTAATGGTCAAGGTGTAGAGGGCGTCCGTTCGCAGGGGGATGGCCTGGGTGACCACCTCCGTCGGTTCGTCTCGGACGGAGCGGTAGGACATGCGAATGCCCGTGTGGGAGGATACATCGCTCGTGAGGGCGCGGACGCCGATGCCCGCGTCCCGGGCCATCACCGTTACCGTCAGGGGCACGGTGTACCACCCTTCGGCGTTCGGTGATGCGGAAAGGTGCAGTTTCAACGTGGGGGGCTGTTGATCGACGCGGAAGGGGCCCACGATGCCCTCCCCCTCGTAGGAAAACGCGTCCATCCCCCACAGTTCCATGCGGATATCCTTCCCATCCGGCCACCATTGGCTGTCCCACTCCAGAACTCCGCCGCGGTCCGACGTGACATGTACCGGAACGGCGTACCAGCGGCTCCACTCCCCATCGCCCCGGCGGAAGCGGCCGAAGAAGGTGCCCTCGCGCGGGGGAGCGACGGCCGTCGTCACCGGCCAGCGGAGACGCGTCGGCGTGGTAATCCATCCTGCAGGCACGGGCGCGGTGAAGGTCATGGCGGGGTGGGGCACGTGCAGGGTAACGGTGATGGGGATATCGGTGGAGACCCGGCCGGATGCCGTGGTCTGTTTGACGATCAGGGAATGTCGGCCATCCCGCCGGGGCAATTGCCACTTCCACCCCCTCTCCCACGGCACGGGGTAGGAGGTCACCAGTACCCGGTCCAGGCGGATGGGCGCTCCCAGCGCATGAGTACGGAATTCCAGGGTGTACGTGAGGGGTTGACGAGGAACCAGGGGCGCGTTCGGGAGATAGAAGTCCACCGGGTACTCCCGGTACTCCCCGGCCGCGGGGAACTCGATGCCCCGCAGCGCCCGCAGGCCCAACAGAGTCTGCCCATCGTTCGCGACCACATCCAGGAAGACGATGGGGTCGGTTTCGGTCGTGGCCGTGGTGCTGAGGCGGAACCAGGCCCGGTAGGCACGACCCGCGGGGAGGGCGGTCGTGTAGGGGCCGTAGGCAAGCGCGTCGGGGGACAGTTGGAGCGCGCGGCCGTCCAGCGCGCGTGTGTCCGTCACCGGCCGTGCCGCGTCCTCGGGCTGGCGCGTGAAGGCATCCTCCTCCCAGACCCATCCGTCCCCCACGCCGATGCGGGGGACCACATCGCCGGGCGTGTGCGCCACGACGGTGATGGGGAAGCGGGGGTTGACCGTGTCCGCGGGGTAGGTGAGAGTGATGGTGGGGCGGCGCAGGTCCCGCCAGATGTGCGCCTCCCCCAGGGGCCAGAGTCGCCCCTGCGCGTCCTGGGCCGTGGCCGTCAGGGTGATGGGATGGGTGGAGGTGAACGTCCGAGGAGGGAGCCAGACCCCCAGCCACGTCCCGACACTTCCGGTGCGGGTGAGGACGACGGTGCGATCCCCTTCGGCCGTGCGTGCGGTCACCGTGAGGGCCCGAGGGGGCTCGGGGAACGCGGCCAACAGGGTGAGGGGATACCCTCGGCCCAGCGTCATGTCCTCCAGTTCGAGGGGGAGGATGCTCCCCGCGGGGGCGGTCGCGTCCGGCGGGAGGACGAGGTTGGTGTTGGGGTAATAGTGGGCCAGGATCTGATAGGCGTTCCAGCCTCGTCGGGCCCACAGGTACGCGCCCTCCTGGGAGAGCCCGTAGCCGTGTCCCCGCCGTTGGGCAGAGAGGTTGACGGGGTCGGGCACGGGGTTCAGATAGGGTATCCAGTCCACGCCGCGGGTGGGGTGGCCGTTGTTGGCGCTGTACATGGCCAGGATGGGGGCGCCGTCGTAAAAGAGGGCCTGGCCGCGTGTGGCCGCGACGACCGCGTCCGTGTGTGGGTAGCGGGCATCGCACATGACCTGGTAATCGGTCCAGTCGCTCACGTCGTAGTCCGGCCCGGCCTTGAGTATCTGGTACCAGGCGTAGGTGCGGATGGCGATGGCCTGGGCTTTGAGGGCTTCCGGGGGCCATCCGCTGGGCATCTCCGCCGGGAGGACGCGGGCTACGTACTCCTCGAAGGGGATCACGTCCACCTGCCCCGGCACCGCGTTACGACACGTGTTGTACCGGCTGTGGCGCACGCGGATGAACCGGGGCGGGGTGGGGGAGGCGACCGGGCTCAGGGGACGGAAGGGACGACGCAAGGA
>WGAA01000248.1 GCA_015489285.1 Anaerolineae bacterium
GGCTCGGAGATGTGTATAAGAGACAGGGTGAAGAGGGGCGGGGTGGGGATGCCCCGCCGGCGCAACGCGTGGGCCGCGGCCATGACCTGGGGAAGGGGGATCCCCCACGTGTGCAGGCGATCCCCCCGGCGGAACAGGTCCTCCCGGGATCCCGAGAAGACCCGTTCCCCCTCGTGCAGCGCGTGGAAGGTGGGGTCCAGCTCCACGGCCCAATCCACTTCTTGGGTCGCCAGGAGCAGGGTGCGCTCCTGGGCCAACACCTGTTCCAGGGTGTGCAACAGCTCGGCCCGGCCTACGGGGTCCAGGTTGGCCGTGGGCTCGTCGAGGACGAGGATGGGCGGGGACATGGCCAACACCGCGGCCAGGGCCAACCGTTGCTTTTGGCCGCCGGAAAGGTGGGCCGGCCGCCGGGCCTCCAATCCCCTCAACCCGACCACATCCAGGGCCCAGGCCACCCGGCGGGAGATCTCCTCCTCGGGGAGTCCCAGGTTCTCCAGGGCAAAGGCGACTTCATCGTCCACCCGCACGTGAAAGAGCTGGGCCTCCGGGTCCTGAAAGAGGAAGCCCACGTGCCGGGCCAGGTCGGGCACGGGGGTGTAACGGGCGTCGTGGCCCAACACGCGCGTCTCCCCCTGGAGGATGCCCCCCGTGCGCTGGGGCACGATGCCTACCGTGGTCAAGAGGAGCGTCGTCTTGCCTACCCCTGTCCGTCCCAGGAGGACGGCCCGTTCACCCCGGGGCACAGAAAAGTGAATCCCCCGCAGCACCGGAAGGGGGGAACCTTCGGGTACCGGCGGGGGATAGGCGTATGAGAGGTGGTGGAATTGCAGCGCGTCGCCGTTCATTGATGCCAGGAGGGGGGCGAGCCCAGCTGAGTCACGGGCGGATAGGCACGACGCACGGCCCACACGAGGGGAATTCCCACGAGCCCCCCCGCGACCATCTGGAAGATGTTGCCGGGGATCTCGCTCAACGGCTCGGCCCATCCCATTCCCATGACCGTGGCTTCCCCTATGTAATAGGCGAACACCATGAACAGGCCCCCGACCAGCCAGGCGAAGATGGCCTCCCGCATCCCCCGGTTGAAACCGATGTAGCCGATGATGAGCCCCTCAACGCCGTGGGCCACAAAGGTGAGGGGGGCAAATTGGGCGTAACCGCTGAGGAGGTCGGCCAGGGCCGCGCCCACACCGCCGGCGAGGAATCCGACCCAGGGGCCAAAGGCCAGGCCGGCGAAAGTGATGGCCACATCGGAGAGGTTGATGTACCCCCCTGTGGCGGGCACGGGCACCTGGACCATCTTCGTCAGCACGGTGGTCAGGGCGATCATGAGCGCAGCAACGGCGACTTGTTGGGGATTCAAAGCTCGTTTCATAGCGACGCCTCCCTCGGATCGATGTATCCGGCTTCACGCCGGCGTAGCGCCAAGCGCCAAACTGCGATAACGAGTAACCGGCTGACGTGGGGACAAGGTTATCGCCACAGAGCCAAGCTTGTCTTCAAGTTACGCATCATGACTAACGAGTAACGGAGTAACGAGTAACTCGCTGGCGCGCACACAAGGTTGTCCCTGCAGCGCCAACCCTCCTTCTAAATTACGCATCACGCATCACGTATCACGTATCACGTTTGCGCCTGCAGCGCCGACGTCCCCCATCAAGACTTCCGAAGTCTGCGAGACTTCGGAAGTCTGGGCCGGGGGCTCCCTCCAGGCCGCTTCCAGCGGCCTTCGCTTCCATGTAGCACGGGGTCTTTAGCCCCGTGCGAGGATGGCGCGAGCACAAGGTTATCGCCACAGAGCCAAGCTTGTCTTCAAGTTACGCATCACGACTAACGAGTAACTCGCTGGCGCACACACAAGGTTGTCCCTGCAGCGCCAACCCGCTCTCCAAATTACGCATCACGCATCACGTATCACGGATTACGCATCACGCAGAAAAGCCTGAATCCATCCCGTGATGCCTACATACCCAACACGCCACCCCCTGACGTATGACGCCTGACGAATGACGTTCGGCCTCGAGGGATTCTACAGCGAGGCGAGAGGCTTTGGCAAAGCCGTGTGGGGAAAAAGAAAAGCGGGCCGCTCTTGCGACCCGCTTCCACTTCCAGGGACGTCTTAGTTCAGATAATCCCGCAGCTGGCGGCTACGGCTCGGGTGGCGCAGGCGGGCCAGCGCCTGGGCCTCGATCTGGCGGATACGTTCGCGGGTCAGGCCGAACTTGCGACCGACCTCTTCCAGGGTATAGGTGTGACCGTCGTAGAACCCGAAACGCAACCGCAAGATGCGAGCCTCCCGAGGACGCAGGGTGTCCAACAGCTCCTCCATCTTCTCCCGCAAGAGGCTCTGTTCGGCCGCGTCGGGAGGAGCCTCCACATCCTCGTCCTCGATGAACTGCCCCAGGTTGCTCTCCTCCTCCTCTCCCACGGGTTGTTCCAGGGAGAGGGGGCGGCGAGCCACGCGCAGGTAACGCCGCACCCGCTCGGGGGGCAGGCCGAGCTCCGCGGCGATCTCCTCGGGCGTCGCGGGATGGCCCAACTTCTGCTCCAGCATCTGGGCCGTGCGGTGCAACTGGCGCAGCTTATCCCCCACGTGAACGGGGAGACGGATCGTCCGTCCCTGATCGGCCACCGCGCGGCTCACAGCCTGGCGGATCCACCACGTTGCGTAGGTGCTGAACTTGTACCCACGGGTGTAATCGAACTTGTCCACCGCCTTCATCAGCCCCAGGTTCCCCTCCTGAATGAGGTCCAGGAAGGGGACGCCCTGACCGATGTACCGCTTAGCCACGCTGATGACCAGACGGGTGTTCGCCTTGATGAGACGTTGGCGAGCCTCTTCCGCGTCCGCGATGATGGCCTCCAGCTCCTTCCGCTCCTCCTCGCTCAGCGGTGTTCCCGACGCCTCCGCGTCGGCCAGTTGAGCCTTGGCCAGCTTCCCGGCCTCGATGCGCTTGGCCAGCTCCACTTCTTCCTCCGCGGTGAGGAGGGGTTCCCGGCCCATCTCGCGGAAGTAGAGGTCCACCGTATCCCCGACGGGAACGTCATCCAGCTCGTACAGGCCTTCCCGTTCCGTCGCGGTTTCCTCCTGCTCCAGGGCCTGTTGGGCCTCCTCCGCGGTCTCGTACAGGGGGATGTCCCGGGCCTGGAGCTGGGCGAAGATCTCCTCCAGCAGGTCGATCCGCTCCTCCACGTCGGGGACGAGGGACAGAATGTCCTCGTAGGTGATGTACCCCTGTTCTGCGGCCGCCTGCATTACCAGGGCCAGAGCTTCCTCGTTTGTCAGGAGTTCGTCTTCTTGTTCACCCTGGTAGTACTCTTGCATGCGCATTGCTTCACACCCTCACTTCGAAGATTTTCCCTGCCCCGCCTCACATGTGTTGACGAAGCCCTATCTTTGAAGACACCGGGTGCTGCTTCCGGGCCCACACGGCTCAGGAAGCAGCACCCCTTTACGCCTTACTAACGTCGGCCGGGTCGCTTGAACCGAGTATACGTGTACACGACCACATACGTCTCATCCGACCCTGAAGAACCTTGCTCTCCCGTAGACCCGTCCGTTCCTTGAGCCCGTTTGGGGGCATCTCCCCTGTTCGACGTGTGCCGTTTAGGTTTACGTCGACGGCGGCGTCTACGGTTTTCCGATCGTCGCTGCTCTCCCATATAGCCTCCCGTCACTTGAGGAGGAGGCGAGACTGCTGCACTTCCACAGGTTCTAACTGCGCCCCATGGATGGGCCGTTCGAGAGAGAGATTACCGATGACGCGCCATCTTCCGCTGGAGCTTCCGCTGTCGTCGTCGTTCCCGGCGGATGGCCTTCTGACGCTGGATACGGCGCAATTCACTCTTGGACGTGAACCAGCGCTTACGGCGTACTGTGCTCAATATCCGCGCCTTCGCCACCTTCTTGCGGAAACGCTTCAACAGCTGCTCCTGCGTCTCACCGGGGCGCAGGACAACTGTCGCCATCTGCTCTCACCTCCTTCCTCTTTGATGCTGTGGGTGCCCACGCCTGACGTGCGAAAAGGGCACGTCGTGACGTGCCCTTTGTCAACACCTCGGTCTGTGCTGCATCGCTCAGACGTACGCAACCCATGACGGCTATATTCTAACATAGTTCTTGCTATAAGTCAAGGGGTATCTTATACTTTCTTGGTATCAGAGGCGAAGGGGACGTCGGCGCGGTCGATGGGGGTTGGCTGCGCCGACGCGATGCGCGACGTCATGCGTCACTCGTCAGGCGTCAGGGGGTGGCGTGTTGGGTATGTAGTCATCACGGGATGGATTCAGGCTTTCCTGCGTAATCCGTGATGCGTAATGCGTAATTTAGAGGGAGGGTTGGCGCTGCAGGGACAACCTTGTGTGCGCGCCAGCAAGTTACTCGTTACTCCGTTACTCGTTAGTCATGATGCGTAACTTGAAGACAAGCTTGGCTCTGGGGCGATAACCTTGTACCCACGCCATAGGGAGCCCATTCAACCTTTTCCCGTCCCGAAAAACCTACACGAAAAGGTAGGCTGTGGACCAAACGTATCGGAGCAGAAAGGGAACAC
>WGAA01000249.1 GCA_015489285.1 Anaerolineae bacterium
CCCAGCGCACCTCCGTATCCACCACGTCCCGGGTCGTGCCCGCGATGTCGCTGACGATGGCCCGTTCACTTCGGGCGAGGCGGTTGAGAAGGGTCGACTTCCCCACATTAGGCCGCCCGACAATGGCCACCCGGATGACGTCCTCCTCTTCCTCCCCCTCCTCGGGCACGTACGGGAGGGCGTGGACAATGGCGTCGAGGAGGTCTCCCGTCCCCTTTCCGTGCAACGCGGATACGGGGATGGGATCCCCCAGGCCCAACTCGTAAAAGGCCAGAGCGTCGATGGCCCGCTCCGGGTTGTCGACCTTGTTGACCACCAGGAGGACGGGCTTTTTCTCCTGGCGTAACAACTCGGCCACCTGACGGTCCGCGGGGGTAATCCCATCGGTGACATCGGTGACGAGGACGATGACGTCCGCCTCCTCGAGGGCGACTTTGACCTGTTCCTGCATCTCCAGGATGAAATCGCGGGAGTCCTCGACCAAAGGACGCCGCTTCACCTGGCCGTCCCGGGTGCGTGGGATGATCTCCAGGCCACCCGTGTCCACCAACGTGAACTCCTTGTCCCCCCAGACGACATTCCCGTAAATCCGGTCGCGAGTGGTGCCGGGTTTGTCCTCCACGATGGCCCACTTCTGACCGATGAGTCGATTGAACAGGGTGGACTTTCCCACGTTGGGGCGTCCTACCAGAGCGACAATGGGTTTACGACGTCGTTTTTTGCTCATCGCCTCTTTCATTCCCCTCGGACGCCTCAGGGCGTCGAAATGGGTGTTGGTGTCACGTAGATGTTGGGCAAGGGCGTGACCGTAGGCGTCGTGAGGAGAGGGGTCCCCACAGGTGAGGGGGTCATGGTTCCCGCCGGAGTCGCCGTGGAGGTCGGGGTAGGCGTCGGCATACGCACTTCCACCTGAATCTCCTCCGGGATGACGGTCTCCACCTGCACGTCCGCGGGGGTCAACACCTGGGGACGCAGGGTGAAAATGCCCTCCCCCTTCACCTGGGAAAGGTCCAGAATGACCTGAACGTCCTCGGGTTTCAGGTTGTTCAACTTGGGCAGGGGACCCGCCAGGATGATCTGGACGCTGTGAATGGGCAGGATGACCTTTGCGCCGTCGGGCAGCCCTTGCAGCTTCAAAGGACGTACAACGGTCTTCCCCCCTTCCAGGGGCGTTATGCGCACCGTCACCTGAACGGTCTTGCTCCCCAAAATGGAGACGTTGGAGGGAACCTTCAAGGGCAGCCGCTCGACAATGTCGCCTGTGGCGCCGGAAATGTCCAGCGGCTCGGTCTCCACGTACCCGGGCAGCTGCTGCAGTGTCTCCGGGCTCCCCCGCAGGGTCACCGTGGGGGGATCGACGTCGATACTGCTCACCCGATACCCGGGGGCCGGCTTCCCCACCGTTCGCGGGACGACGGGGACCTCCAGGTAGCCCGGCTGTTGTTCGATGGGCACGGTCACGCTGGCCGTCGGGGGTTCCACGACCACGTCGAAGACGGGCAGGTTCTCCTCGTCTCGGGGGCTCAGGATGACGCGCGTGGTAAAAGTGGAACGTCGGCCCTGGATGAAGACCTCGCCCACGGCCGCCTTCACCTTGTCCACCTGGGTTGCAGGCCCTTTAACGGTCACGCTCATGGGCTCGGTAGTGATCGCGTCGGTCCGGACCATGTACCCCAAGGGGGGCACATCCAGGATCTCGACCCGCACGGGGACGTACTTTTGCGCCAGCGGTTCGATGTGGACCACGGCCTTGGGTGGACGCACGCGCAACACCTTGACGTCCTTGGGCCCCACGACCTGAATGGGAACCGTGTGGACCCCCGTGGAAAGTCCTTTCAAGTCCACCCGTGCCTGAAAGGCACTGCTGTTCAGGGATTCGAGGATGCTCCGTTGGGCCCGCACCGTCAGGTACACCTTGTCCACCGGGTCGCCGAAAATCGTCAACCCCGGCGCCAGGTTCACGTACTCCACCGGCACGGGCTCAGCCAGTTCCCGGGTCACAATGGGATCTTCCTGCTGTACGGCCATGAGCCACACGACGATGGCCAGGAAGAGGGCCAGCACAAAGGAATCCAAGTTGTTCCATATGTCCTGAACAAAGGCCCGCAGTAGTCTCATGTTGCTTGTCGTCTCTGGCGTTGGTAGGGTGCGTAGAAGTTTTGTAGCACGCGGCGCAGCCGTTTGTCATCCAGGCGGCGCACCAGGCGTCCGTAGCGGGCGACCGAAATGGTTCCCGTCTCCTCGGATACGATAATAGCCAGCGCGTCCCCGTGTTCCGTAACCCCCAACCCGGCCCGATGCCGGGTTCCCAACTGGGGATCCAGGGGCCTGGGGGACAAGGGCAACACACACGCGGCCGCGGCAATCCGGTTCCGGCGGATGATGACCGCGCCGTCGTGGAGGGCCGCATTGGGGTAAAAGATGGCCAAGAGCAGGCGCTCGGAGACCAGGCCGTCGATGAGGACCCCGGATTCCATGTATTCCTGCAAGCCCGTCATCCCCTCGAGCACGATAATGGCCCCAAAACGGTGGGCGGAGAGGCGCATCGTGGCCGAGACGAGGGTGTCGATGAGCTCGTTGACGGCCTCCACGTGCATCCCCCGGCCGAACAGGGGGGCGGTGCGGCCCAACCGCTCCAAGGCCCGACGCAACTCGGGCTGGAAAATGACGGGCAGGGCCACGAGGATGGCCGGAATGCTACTGCGCACCAGCCAACGGAAAGCTATAAGGCCGTGGACGAAGTTGGTGACGATGAAGATGACCACGGCGATGAGCAGCAGGCCCCGCACCAATTGAATGGCCTGGGTGCCCTTGAACAGGCGGAGGATGCCGTAGAAGATCAGCGTCACCAACAGGATGTCGACAAGGGCCAAGACATCGATGTGACTGAATAGGGTTAAAATGTCCTGCCATCCCACAGTGGTCACTCCCTCAGGTCGCACCTCGATCTGGACGGTCCGCCCGTCGCCCAAAACCCACGGTGTAGGGTGCTCTAAAGCACATTATACCTGGACTGGCGCCAAAGTCGAATAGCCCCACATGGTTGCAAAAAGGCTCCGAGAGCGTTCCGTTCTCGGAGCCTTTCGGTGATCGCGTTCTCTGGAACAGGGGGGAATGTTTCCCCCGGGGGAACGGTTTCACCCGGCCAGGAGTTTCAGCAGTATGGCCTTTTGCCCGTGAAGGCGGTTGTGAGCCTGACGGAAGACGATGCTGTGCGGCCCGTCGATCACTTCGTCGGTGATCTCCTCACCGCGATGGGCGGGTAGGCAGTGCATGACCACGACATCGGGATTGCCCGTGGCTTCCACCAACGCCCGGTTGACCTGGTAAGGCCGGAACACCCGACGCCGCTCCTCGGCTTCGGCCTCCTGGCCCATGCTCGCCCACACGTCTGTGTAGATCACGTCGGCTCCCTTTACGGCCTCCAGGGGGTCGTGGTGGAGAATGACCTCACCCCCGGTATGGGCGGCAAAGGCGCGCGCTTCCTCCACGACGCGCGCGTTGGGCTCGTATCCAGGAGGGGTACACACGGTGATGGACATGCCCACCTTGCTGCACGCGTAGAGGAGGGAATGGGCCACATTGTTCCCGTCCCCCACGAACACCAACCGACGACCCGCAATATCCTGCCAATGCCAGTGCTCGTACAGGGTGAACAGGTCGGAGAAGGCCTGCGCCGGATGGTTGAAGTCGGAAAGACCGTTGATGACCGGCACGGTGGCGTACTCGGCCAGCTGCAAGATGTGCTCATGGGCAAAGACCCGGGCCATAATACCGTCCACGTACCCGGAGAGCACTCGGGCGGCATCGGGCACCGTCTCCCGCTCCCCCAAACGGATCTCCTGGGGGGAAAGGTAGAGGGCGTCGCCGCCGAGATGACGCATGGCCACGTCAAAGGAAACGCGTGTCCGCAAGGAAGGCTTCTGGAAGACCATGCCCAGGATTTTCCCCTTCAACACCGGTTTATTTCCACCGGCCCGCCATTCCTCCTTCAAGGCCTTAGCCGTGCGCAACCACTCCCAGAGGACATCGGTGGGGATATCGG
>WGAA01000250.1 GCA_015489285.1 Anaerolineae bacterium
CAGATGTGTATAAGAGACAGGGGTCGGTGTGGAAGTGAGGGTGGGAGGAGGGGGGACGGTGTAGGTGAGGAGGCGCCGGCGCAGCGCGGCCGCTTCTCGGGCCGCGTCCAGGTGTTGGTGAAGATGCCAGACACCGGCGAGGAGCAGTAGAAGGACGCCGAGCAGCAAAAGAACCGTGGATCGCCGCATGCCCTCACCCTCCTCGCAAAATCCACCACCAGGTGGAGGGCAGAAAGGCGGTATAAGGGGAAACGGTCCCCAGGGTGATGCCCATGATGCGGGTGGCCAATCCCGGATGCCGTCGAGCGCGACGGATGAGGAGCTCCAGCGCGCGAGGACGCATCACCCGACGTCGCAGGCGCCGCAGTCCGGTGAAGGTGTGGGCGAATTCCCGCTTGAGCGCGCGCTCGTACGCGCAAAGGCGGCGCACGTCCCCGGACGAGAGGGCCGTGTGGATCGCGTCCGCGGCCAGGATGGCACTTTCCAGGGCCAGGTCGATCCCCTCACCCGTGACCGGGTTGACCAGCCCCGCGGCTTCCCCCACCATCACCCACCCCCGTCCGCAGACCCGATGGGAGGGATAATCCGTGCGGATGGGGTAACTCCGGACGGGGGCGATGAGTTCGGCCCCGTCCAAACGGCGACGCAGCTCGGGGTGTCGCTGAAGGAAGGCGTGCAGAAGACGGTGGGGGGAGGGGGCCGAGGTGCCGGGTGGGGCGTACACGCCCACACCGATGTTCGCGGTGTCCTCGTTCACGGGGAAAAGCCAGGCGTATCCCGGGGCGACGTCGGGGGTGAAGAAGAATTCGAAGCGGGGCGCGAGGTCCCGCACGCCCTTCCAGTACCCGCGTGCGGCCCGCACGTCGTGGGGCGGCTTGTGGAGGATCCCCAGCGCCCGGTGGAGCCCCACGCCGGCCCCCGTCGCGATGACGGTCACCGGTGCGCTCCACCGTTGGACCGCGGCCCTGTCCTGGGCCTCCACCCCGACAACCCGGTCCTCCCGGCGTATCACATCGTGCACCCGGACGTTCCCCCGGAAGTGGACGCCAGCCTCCACCGCGCGCTCGCGCAGGAGGTCATCCAGGACGATGCGGGGGAGGATGTAGCCTCGCGGGGGCAGCGGTGCGACGTGAGGGTCGAAGGGCAAGGTCACGTCCGCGCGAGGCGACGCGTAAAGGCGGGCGCTTTCCACCCGCAAAGCTCGTTGGGCCACCACCCCTTCCGCGTTCAAGCGGACGAGCGTCGCGACCGCCCGAGGCGTCAGCCCGTCCCCACACGTCTTCTCCCGAGGAAACGGGGCACGGTCCAGGAGGAGCACCTGCCACCCCCGGCGTGCCAGCAAGAAGGCGGTCGTACTTCCTCCCGGCCCCGCACCTACCACAATCACATCCACCTGCTGCATAGAACCCCCCTGATCCCGATCTCAAGGGATAGGGTATTATACAATAACGAGTGACGAGTAACGATTGAGGGGATGGCGTGGAGACGGCGTTATCCCAGCAGTGTCAACCCGGCCTTACGCCGACCTCTGACGAACGACGACCGACCACCGAAGGGCTGGCGTGGGAATAAGATTGCCCTACAGCGCCGGGCGAATTTCGCCCCCCGCCCAGAGCTGAACCTCTGGGCTACGTTAGGGCAAAGCCCCCTCGAAGGGGGTTCCTGGAGGCCGCTTCCGGCGGCCTTTGGTTCAATGTAGCACGGGGGCTGGTTCAGACTTCCGAAGTCAGCGGGACTTCGGAAGTCTGGGTAGGGCGCTCTACTTAGGCCGCTTCCAGCGGCCTTTGCTGCGGTGTAGCACGGGGTCTTTAGCCCCGTGCGTGCTGGCGCGCACACAAGATTGGCCCCCCGGCGCCAACCCACTCGCCCAAGTTACGCATCACGCATCACGCATCACGTCCTCAAGCCAAGATGCGCCTCCGGTGCCGACGTCCTCACCAGCGCCTGACACATGACGAATGACGTATGACGCACGACGTTCCCCATCTCCCTAAAATCCTCTATAATAGAGACAACACATCTGCCCAATCCGTACACCAACATCACCCTCAGGAGGCAGCCATGCCGCCTTACATCCAGACCACATGTCCCAAATGTGGGTGCGAGTTGACGTTCGACCTGGCCGAGTTGAAAAGCGACCACCAGGTCGTGTACCGGATGACGGAGAATTTGGGGGAGGAGGGGACATTGCGCCGCGTGCGGGAGTACAAAGTGACCTGCAAGTGTTGCGGCCACGTCTTCAAACTCCCTGTCTCCGAGGGATAGAGGGAAAGCGAGGTGCCCCGTGAGCCCACAAGAGGTCATCCATGTCCCGGCGCAGGAGATGACGGAAGCGGACCGCCGCCTGGACGAACTCTTCGCCCGCATGGAGGTGGAATCCATCACCACCCTGGAGAGCCACGCCCGCCAGATCGTCACCCTCAGCACCACCCTCCTGGCCGCGTTCTTCGGCCTCCTCTCCCTGTCCAACCGGCCTGCCTTCCTCGCGCTCAAGGGGGTCCAGATATGCGCCGCGGTCACCCTGACGGCCTTCCTCGTCGCCCTCCTCTTCGCGCTGGACGCGCTGCTGCCCCGCCGCTATGAGGTGCCCGCCGCGGACCTGACGGCCAAGCGCGAGGTGCTGAACCGCCTCCTGCGCCGCAAGGAGACGGCGGTGAAACGGGCGACGTACACGTTCGGCGCGGCCGCCGGATTGATGCTGGTCACCGCGCTGATCGCGTTGTGGTGGGGATAAAATCGTCGGGTGTGGTATTGCCGGGCGCCCATCGCCGGGCGCTAAACCGCCCGGCTCACTGGGGCGAAGCCCTACGGGCTCGACACCAGGCCGCAGGCCTTTGCTATCATGAGGCCGGGGGTTCAGCCCCGGCTGAACGCGGACGTGCCGATATCGGGGACAGCCCCATCGGGTGTGGCACTGTCGGGCGCTTATCGCCGGGCGCTAAACCGCCCGGCTCATTGTGGCGAAGCCCTGCGGGCTCGACACTAGGCCGCAGGCCTTTGCTATCATGAGGCCGGGGGTTCAGCCCCGGCCGGACGTGGATGTGTCGATACCGGGGACAATCCCGGCCAGCATACACGAATTCTTCTATGCCGAAAGGAGTTTTGGTTGTGCCACTGACTCGTTTGTATTATCACGTGACATGGGCAGTGAAAGGTCGGACCCCTTTACTCGAGCCCGCATGGGAGGCTCGCGTTTACAACGTGATTATCAAGAAGGTGGAGAGTCTGGGAGGCAGAGTATACGCCATTGGTGGTGTAGAAGATCACATCCATGTTCTGTTTTCGCTCCCTCCAAAGGTCTCGCTCTCGGAGTGTATAGCTCGAATGAAGGGCAGTAGTTCCCATTTCATCAACCACGTCATTCAACCGGACATTCCTTTTGCCTGGCAAAGAGAGTATGGCGCCTTTACAGTCAGCGAACAAGATGTAAAACGGTTGGCTCAATACATTCGCCGGCAAAGAATTCATCATTCTCGAAACAACATCGTCCGCCAATGGGAAAACTTGTGATGAAATCGCTGGGCTCATTGCGGTGAAACTTTGCGGGCTTAAAACCAGACCGCCCGGCGCTGAACCGCCGGGCTGGACAAAGCCAAGCCTTTCGGGCTCAACGCCAGGCCGCAGGCCTTTGCTATCATGAGGCCGGACGCGGACGTGCCGATATCGGGGACAGCCCCATCGGGTGTGGCACTGCCGGGCGCTCATCGCCGGGCGCTAAACCGCCCGGCTCATCGTGGCGAAGCCTCCGGGCTTCACATTAGGCCGCAGGCCTTCGCTATCATGAGGCCGGGGGTTCAGCCCCGGCCGGACGCGGACGTGCCGATATCGGGGACAGCCCCATCGGGTGTGGCACTGTCGGGCGCTTA
>WGAA01000251.1 GCA_015489285.1 Anaerolineae bacterium
ATTCCCGGGCCGGTATAATAGGCGGCTAGGTGTCCCGGGGCGCCCGGCACCGGACGTCGCTAAGGCAAGGATGGAAGTGGGCGCTATGTCCCAGGAGCAGGTGTACGAGCGGACGTTGCCTTATATTTCGGCCCACCTGCCCGGCATCGGTGGGGAGATGCGCACGCGACCGGAGGATTTCGTGGTCGAGGAGATCCCCGCGTACGAGCCCTCCGATGAGGGGGAACACACCTTCGTCCGCCTGACCAAGGTCGGCCTGACGAGCGCGGAGGTGCGCCGGGATCTGGCCCGACTTTTCGGCCTGCGGGAGGAGGATATCGGGCTGGCCGGGATGAAGGACAAACACGCGGTCACCACCCAAACCTTTTCCCTGCCCCGCATTCCCCCGGAAGAGGCCCTGCACCGCATCCGGGAATCCCTGCCCCACCTCACCGTCCACTGGGCCCGACGGCACGGCAACAAACTCAAGCCGGGACACCTGCGGGGCAACCGCTTCACCATCGTCGTGCGGCACACGGTGAGCGACGCCTGGGAGCGGGCCCAGGCCATCGCGGATTACCTCCGGCGGGTCGGGGTGCCCAACTACTACGGGGAACAGCGCTTCGGCCGGGCCGGTGACAACGCCCTCCGGGGCCGGGAGATCCTCCGGGGAAAACGGGTGAGGGACAAATGGCTACGCCGCTTCCTCCTCTCCGCGTATCAGGCCCACCTCTTCAACCTCTACCTGGCCCATCGCGTGGAGGAGGGACACTTCCTCCACCTCCTCCGGGGGGACATTGCCAAGAAGGCGGACACGGGAGGCCTCTTCCTCGTGGAGGACCCGGAAAGGGAACAGGAGCGCTACGAAAAGGGCCACATCCACTTCACCGGTCCCATGTACGGGTACAAACTGTGGATGGCGGAGGCCGACGCGGGAGCCCTCGAACGGCGCATCCTCGAAGCCGAAGGGATCACCCTGGAGGACTTCCGTCGGGTCAAAGTCAAGGGGACTCGGCGGCTGGGCCGCCTCTGGCTTCCCGACCTCCGGGTACGCCGGGACGCGGCCGACGTCCTCGTCTTCACCTTTACCCTGCCCAAGGGCGCGTTTGCCACCACGGTCATGCGAGAATTCATCAAAGGGGAGTGAAGGAAACCATGCAAGGAGAAGGAGTCCACCTGCGAGAACACGTGCCCATCCTGGCCACCCAGGACGTCCTCTTCCCCAACATGTTGCTGCCCCTCCACCTCCGGGAATCGGACCAGCTCCACATCATCGACCGCGTTTTGAACACGCGGGAGGAACTCGGCGTCCTGCCCCAGGGGACGCGTTCCCGGAGGCGGACTCGCGTCGGGCCCCGACGCATGGGCACATTGGCCCGTGTCGTGCGCATGGAACGCCTCCCCGACCGGACCGTGCACATCGTCCTCCAGGGCACGCAACGCTTTCGCCTGTGGGAACTCCACCGGGAGGACCCCTACCCCGAGGGCACAGTAGAACCCCTGGACGACGCCCCGCGAAATCCCCTGCGGGCCGAGGCCCTGGCCTCCCGCGTGCGGGAACTGTGGGACACGTACACCCGGGCCATGCACGACGTCATCGGCATCAACATGCGCCCGGTCACCATCCCGGACAGCGTCCGGCACCTGGCCTACTTCGTGGCCGCGGGATTGCACGTGGACGCGGAGGAGCTCTACACCCTGTTGGAGCTCACCAGCGTCGAGGACATCCTGGCGTACGAAGTGGCCTTGTTGAGGAAGGAGTTGTGGATTTTGGACTTCATGGGCCGCACCCAGGCGGAGGAGAACGAACGCCGTCTGGGCCCTACGGGCTTCCTCTCCCGCAACTGAACGAGGGGGCATGAAAGCTCCCATGCCCCCTCCTGTGCCTACACGTTCCCCGTGTACTCCCCGAAGACCCGCCGCAGGACGCCGAAGATCTCGCCGATGGTCGCGTACGCCTCGACTGCTTCGATGAAGAGGGGCATGAGGGCCGCGTTGGGATCACGGGCCGCCTCCTCCAGGCGGCGCAGCACCTCCTCGACCCGTGCCGTGTCCCGGGTGGCCCGTAATTCCCGCAACCGTCGGATCTGCTCCTCCTGGACCGAGGGGTCGACGACGAGGATGTTCTCCGGCTTGTACGTCTCCTCCTCGACGAACTTGTTCACCCCGACGATGATCTGACGTCCCTCCTCGATGGCCTTCTGCGCGGCGTAGGCCGCGTCCTGGATGTGTTGCTGCATCCAACCCAGCTCGATGGCCCGCAGCGCGCCGCCCAGGGCATCGATCTTGTCGATGTACTCCTGGGCTTTGCGCTCCAGCGCGTCCGTCAGGTACTCGATGTAGTACGACCCGGCCAGGGGGTCGACGGTATCGGCCACGCCCGACTCGTAGGCGATGATCTGCTGGGTGCGCAGGGCCAACTTGGCCGACTCCTCCGTCGGCAGGGCCAGCGCCTCGTCCATCGCGTTCGTGTGCAGGCTTTGCGTCCCCCCCAGGACCGCGGCCAGGGCCTGGATGGTCACCCGTACGATGTTGTTCTGCACCTGCTGGGCCGTAAGGGTGGACCCGGCGGTCTGGGTGTGGAAGCGCAAGCGCATGGCCCGTGGATCGGTGGCCCCAAAGCGTTCCTTCATGATCCGGGCCCACATGCGGCGCGCGGCCCGGAACTTGGCAATTTCCTCGAAGAAATTATTGTGCGCGTTGAAGAAGAAGGAGATCTGTCGGGCGAAAACGTTCACATCCAGACCGGCTTCGATGGCCCGCTTCACGTACTCGATCCCGTTGGCCAGGGTGAAGGCCAGCTCCTGGGCCGCGGTCGCGCCCGCCTCCCGAATGTGATACCCGGAGACGCTGATGGTATTCCACTTGGGCACGTGATCGGCACAATAGCGGAACACGTCCACGGTCAGCCGCATGGAGGGTTCGGGGGGGAAGACGTACGTGCCCCGGGCCACGTACTCCTTGAGGATATCGTTCTGGATGGTCCCCCGGAGTTTGTGGGGCGGGACGCCCTGTTTCTTCGCCACGGCAATGACCATGGCCAGGAGGACCGCGGCCGGTGCGTTGATGGTCATGGAAATGCTGACCTTGTCCAGGGGGATGCCGTCCAGGAGGATCTCCATGTCCTTGAGGGAGGAAATGGAGACGCCGACTTTGCCCACCTCTCCCTCGGCCAGGGGGTCGTCCGCGTCCAGGCCCAACTGGGTGGGCAAATCGAAGGCCACGGAGAGGCCCGTCTGCCCCTGGGAGAGGAGGTACTTGTAACGCCGGTTGCTCTCCTCGGCCGTCGCGTACCCCGCGTACTGGCGCATCGTCCAGAAGCGGCCGCGGTACATGGTGGGTTGCACCCCTCGGGTGAAGGGGTACGCGCCGGGGAAGCCCAGATCGCGCAGGTAATCCACCTTTACGTCCGCGGCGGTGAGAAAGCGGGGCACCTCGATGCCCGACGTCGTCTCGAAACGGGGGGAACGTTCGGGGAAACGGCGAAGCGCGGGTTGGAGAACATCCTTCTCCCACGTGTGCTGTGCGGTGCGGATCTCCTCCACCTGTTCCTCACATCCGTCGTTCATAGCAGTACTCCTTGTCAGACCGTATCGTCCAGGATGACCAGGATGGCCCCCTGGTCCACACTCTGGCCGGGTTCCACGAGGACAGCCCGCACGACACCGCGTTGGGGTGCCCGAATCTCGTTCTCCATCTTCATGGCTTCCAGGATGACCAGCGGCTGGTTGGCGGCCACCTCCTCGCCCACGGTCACCTCCACTTTGACGATGAGGCCGGGGATGGGGGCGGTCACGCGCGTCTCCCCGTGGGGGGCCGCGGGTTTACTCCGGCCCTGCATGAGACGGCGCCGCCGTTCGTCGGTGACCTGAACCTCGTACAACTCCCCCCCGAGGAGGATGCGATACCCCCCGCGCACCTCCTCCACCGCGATCTCGAAGGAGCGATGGTCCAGGAGGAGGGAGTACAAGTTCTCCTGGGCCACCCGGGCCAGGTCCACGTCCAGGGGCTCGCCGCCCAGAAAGACCCGGCCGTCGTCCCGGATATCCACCTCGTACTCCTTGCCGTCCACGGTGACATAGTACTTCATCGGCGCAATGCCTCCAATCGAGCCGCCCATCTCCAGGGAGATTGGGGGGATTTCTGGGGCTGAAGCCGGGCCGCAGCCCGACGCTCCCGTTCCCGGGCGATGAGGGCTGCCGCGACCGCGGCCACGTGGGGGTGCCGGGCCTGATCCGCCGCGTTCAGGGTGAAGTTGTCGAGGAAGCGCGTGTGAAGGCGTCCGGCAATGAAGTGGGTGCTGTTCATGACCTGGATGTGGAAGGGGATGCTCGTCTTGATCCCCCCGATGCGGTATTCCTCCAGAGCCCGACGCATGCGCAAGATAGCCTCTGCACGCGTCTCCCCCCAGACGATGAGCTTCGCGATCATGGGGTCGTAGTGCAGCGTGACCTCCATCCCCTCGTACAGGCTCGATTCGACCCGCACGCCCGGACCGGTCGGCTCCTGAAGGTAGGTGATCTTCCCGCTGTTGGGGAGGAAGTTGTTGAAGGGATCCTCCGCGGTGATACGACACTCGATGGCCCACCCCTGCCAGCGGATGTCCTCCTGACGCCACCGCAAACGACGCCCCGCGGCAATGGCCAACTGCTCCTTCACAATGTCCACCCCCGTGACCATTTCGGTGACGGGGTGTTCGACTTGCAGGCGGGTGTTCATCTCCAGGAAGTAGAAGTTCCCCTCCGGGTCCAGGAGGAATTCCACCGTGCCCGCGTTGGTGTACCCCACGGCCCGGGCCGCGCGCACGGCCACCTCTCCCATGCGGCGTCGCAGATCCTCGTCCACCGCGGTGGAGGGGGCCTCTTCAATGAGTTTCTGGTGCCGCCGCTGGATGGAACATTCCCGCTCCCCTAGGTGGATGACGTTGCCGTGGCTGTCGGCCAGGATCTGGATCTCCACGTGGCGTGCGGGATCGATGAGTTTTTCCAGGTAGATGCGGTCGTCGCCGAACGCGGCCCTGGCCTCCCGGCGGGCGGCCTGCAGGGCCCGGGGAAGCTCCTCCGGGGTGTACACGGTGCGCATCCCCTTGCCCCCGCCTCCCGCGGCCGCTTTGACGAGGACGGGGTAGCCCAGGGCTTCGGCCGCGGCCAGGGCCTCCTCGTCGTCGATCCCCTCCTCCGTGCCCGGCACGACGGGCACACCGGCCGCCATCATCGTCTTGCGTGCCTGGACTTTGTCCCCCATGGCGCGGATGGCCTCGGGCGAGGGGCCGATGAACGTTATCCCCGCGTCCCGGCAGGCCTGGGCAAAGGCGGGATTCTCCGCGAGGAAGCCGTATCCGGGATGAATGGCATCCACCCCGGCGGCCTTCGCCACCTCGATGATGCGGTCGATGCGCAGGTAGGATTCGGAGGCCGGAGCCGGGCCGATGGGGTAGGCTTCATCCGCGTAGCGCACGTGGAGCGCGGTGCGGTCCACCTCCGAATACACGGCCACCGTCCGTATGCCCCGCTCCTGGCAGGCCCGGACGATACGGACCGCGATCTCCCCTCGGTTGGCGATGAGGACTTTCTTGAACATGACCCACGTCCCTGCCCTTTCCGGATGCCAATACACAAGAACCCCCAGAAGCTGGGGGTTCTTGTCCTATCCGCTGTGCGAAGGTGGGCCCAATACCCTTATTGGATTTGCTCCAATGCGCTGTAGCCCGGACCTTCGACGAAGAATTTGCGGTTGAGTTCGATGTCCTCCTGATACTCCTCAGGAACATCCTCCTCGGGGAAGATGGCGTCTACAGGGCACTCGGGCACACACGCACCGCAGTCGATGCACGTGTCCGGGTCGATGTAGTAAAGGGGCCATTCATCCTCGGGAAAACCCGGAACGATGCACTCGACCGGGCAGACCTCCATACATGCGCCATCGCGTACACAGAGACGAGTGATGACGTGAGCCATGGGTTCCCTCCTTCTCCAGGATATTTAGCACAAGGCCCAATACATGAGCTCTCGAGGAGCGTATTGCCCTTCGCCAAAAGGCGAAAAAGGAGCAATATCCTCCTTAGCCGAGCGGGCAACTGCTTACCCGTTTCGATACGTCGATTGTAGGGGAAAGCGGGGGAAATGTCAAACCTCATGCGGCGTGCGAGACCGGTTGCGACGCGTCCTCGGAAACTCGCGAGGACATGATCTCGGCCCAGGCCGCGCCCCACTCCGCGCCCACAAGCAACACCAGCCCGCTCAAGTAGATCCAGAAGAGAAAGGCCACCAGGGTGGCCAATGTCCCGTACACGAGGCCGTACCGGGCAAAGCGCCGCAAGTACCAACCGAACCCCCATTTGGCCGCGTTCCAGCCGATACCCGCGACCACGGCCCCGGACCACACCGCGGCCCACGGCGGGCGTCGCGTGGGCAGGAAGCGGTAGAGCATGGCGTAGAGGAACACGTCCACGCCCAGGGAGATGAGGGGCGGAATGTAGTGCCATCCCCGCAACACCCACGCCTGCTCCACGGGGAGGAGGAGAAGGATGACCCGGGGCAGCAGGCTCAACACCGCGCTCACGAGGATGGAGAAGGCGAAGAGGAGGATGACCCCCGTGACCAGGAGGAGGGAGATGAGCCGGTGTTCCCAGAAGGTTCGTCCCCCCTTTGGATTCCATATGCGGTCCAGAGCGTGGGTGATGGCCGCGAACAACCCCGACGCGGACCAGGTCAGCCCCACCGCGGCGACGAGGTTCAACGGGCCACGGGCGGCGACCACGTACTCGATGTTCTCCACGATGATGTCGGGGACGAAGGGAGAGATGCCCTGCAACAGGGTGAGCACGGTCTGCTGGGCGATGGCCGTGGTCACCCAACGACTCAGCAACGTCACCAGGAGCAGCAGAAGGGGGAAGATGGAGAGGAGGCCGTAGTAGGCCAGGGCCGCGGCCCGTTGCCCCGTCTCGAATTCCCCGTACAGCTCGACCGTGCGCCGGAGGACGCGCCACAAGCGGCGGGCGATCTCCCGCCAGGTGGGAGGGACTACACGGTTTGCCATTGTCGTGTCACGTGCGCTTTGCGGATGGCGTCCAGGACTTCCTGGTTGTGTAAGCCGTCCTCGAAGGTCGCTCCCGGTTCCAACCAGCTCGCATCCCCGTCCCGGATGGCGTGGGCCAGGGCTTCGGCCAGGTGGACGGTGGCCTTGATGAAGGGGTTATCCCCCAGATCCTGGGGATGGGCCGGGTGCAGGTCCGGTTGGGTGAAGTCGGTCATGGGGCCGTCCTCGTCGTACCGCTTCCCCCACAGGTGGGTCTCCTCGTCCACCAGGATGAAACCCTCGCTGCCGAAGGCGATGAGGTGCTGGGTGTTGTTCCCCGTCGCCACGACGCTGGCGCTGGCCTCGGCATATCCGTCATGGCCGAAACGGGCGAGAAAGGCCGCGTACTCGTCCGCGGTGACGGGGCGCATCTCCCCCGTCGTGGGGTCCCGTCGTTCCTTGAAAAAGGTGGCCAGCACGGCCGAGACTTCCGTGATCTCGCCGAACCACCATCGCAGCGTGTCCACCATGTGGGAACCCAGCGCGCCCAGGACGCCCCCGCCTTGGGACGCGTCGAACCACCAGTTCCAGGGGCGTTGCGGGTCCCGCCGTGAGCCGCTGCGGAACGTGTACGTCAGGTGGTAGAGGCGACCGATGTACCCCTGGTGGATGAGGTCATGGGCTTTGCGCCACGTGGGGAGGAAGCGGAGCTCGTGGTCGATGAGCGCGATGCGGTCCGCGGCCAGGGCGGCCTCCCACATGGCACGGGCCTCCTGCGCGTTCAGCGCGGTCGGCTTCTCGCAAAGGACGTGCTTGCCCGCTTGCAGCGCGGCCACGGACATCTCCTTGTGCCAGGCCGGTGGGGTCACGATGCTGACCAGGTCGACCTGGGGTAAGTCCAGCAGCATCCGGTAATCGGTGAACGCGTGGGGAATCCCGTAACGGGCGGCAATCCGTTGCACCTTTTCCTCCGTCCGCCCGACGATGGCCACCACTTCCCATCCGGTGGCCCGAAACGCGGGGATCTGGACGCGTGCGCCCCACCCCACACCGATGATACCGATTCGCGGCTTCCCGCTCATGGTTTCGCTCCTTCTTCCGGTTTCAGCTCCTTTGGGCCGGGGAAGCGGAAATCGTCCCCTCAGGGGGAATCATCCCTCGTGCCAACCGACGCCGGGGACGAAGACCCCCCATCCCCGGGACCCCACCAGCTCGCCCTCTTTCACCACGACGCGGCCCCGCACCATCGTCATGACGACCCGACCGTCCACCTCCATGCCCTCGTAGGGGGTGTACCCGGACACGCCGTGGAGTTCCGACGCGTGGATGCGCCGCGTGCCCCGCGGGTCGTAGAGGACGATGTCCGCGTCGCTGCCGGGTTGCAGGGTGCCCTTGCGGGGGTAGAGGCCGAAGAGTTGGGCCGGACGGGTGCTCATGAGGCGCATGAGTTCCTGCCAGGTGAGTTTGCCCCGCAGGACTGCGTAGGTGGCCATGAGGGGCAGGGCCGTCTCCAGCCCGGGGATCCCGCCCGGTGTGTTGGTGAAGTTCCCCGTGGCCGTCTTCTGGCTGAGCGCGTAATCGCAGTGGTCCGTCCCCAGCGCGTCGACCCACCCCTGCCACAGGTGTTCCCACTGGCGCCGGACGATCTCCGGGGAACGGAGGGGCGGCTGCATGATCACCCATTCGGGATGGGGCCCCTCGTACGCCCGTTCGTCCAGGAGCAGGTATTGGGGACAGAGTTCCGCGAACGCGGTTTGTCCCTCCTGCCGGGCCTTGTGGACGGTCTCCACGGCCCGATCCGTGGAGCAGTGGACGATGTAGACGGGACAGTCGGCTTCCCGGGCCAGGAAGAGGACCCGGTGGACGGCTTCGGCCTCGGCCAGGGGGGGACGGGCTTTCGCGTGGTAGGCCAGGGAGGTGTGCCCCTGGGCGACGAGTTTCTCGGTGTGATAGGTGACGATGGCGTCGTTCTCCGCGTGGACCATGACGAGGACGCCGGCTTTGGCCGCGGCCCGGAAGACGCGCATGAGCGCGGCGTCATCCTGGTAGTAGTTGGGCCGGTAGGTGGTGTAGATCTTGGCCGCGGGCGTGCCCAGGGTGATCAGGTCCCGCATCCACGCGTCCAGCAGGTGGTCCTCCTCCGGCAGGTCCGTCAGCATGACGTGGAGCCCGTAGTCCACGTAGGCCTTGTCTCCCACCTCGTCGTGGCGATTCTGGACGGCCGTGCGCACGTCCTGGCCGGGGAACTGGGTGGCGAAGTCGACGACGGTGGTGACCCCGCCGTAAGCCGCGACCCGGGTGCCGATCTCCCAATCGTCGTCCGTCCTGTAAATGCCCGTGTCCAGTTGAATGTGCACGTGGGGGTCCACGACGCCGGGGAGGACGAACAGGCCCGTCGCGTCGATGATTTCGTCTACACCCGTCCGGGGCAGGGAAACGCCCAGCGCGGCGATTTTCTGCCCGCGGACGAGAAGGTCCATGACCTGAGTGCCCGTCTCGGTAACGACGAGTCCGTTGATGATGAGGGTCGTCTTCTCCATGGCTTTGCCCCTTGGAATGTGTGTACAGGGAGAATCCGCTTCAGGGGTATTCTACCCTACGGTCGCCCCTTCCCCCAATATCTTCTGCACCGTCTCCAGGTCCTTGTCCCCCCGCCCGCTCAGGTTGACGAGGATGACGGCATCCCGGGGCAGTTCACGGGCCAGTTTGAGGGCATGGGCCACCGCGTGGGCACTTTCCAGCGCGGGGATGATGCCTTCGAGACGGGAGAGGAGGGCGAACGCGTCCAGGGCTTCTTTGTCCGTCGCGTAGGTGTACTCGGCCCGCCCCATGTCCCGCAGGAGGGCGTGTTCCGGCCCGACGCTCGCGTAATCGAGCCCCGCGCTCACGCTGTGCGTGCTCGCGATCTGCCCGTCCTCGTCCTGGAGCACGTAGGACCGGGTCCCGTGCAACACGCCCACCCGGGCCCGTCGGGGATCCGCGAAACGGGCCGCGTGGGCCCCGCCGGCAATGCCCTGCCCTCCGGCCTCCACGCCCACGAGGCGCACGCCTTCGTCCTCGAGGAAGGGGTGGAATATGCCGATGGCGTTGGAGCCGCCGCCCACACAGGCCACAACGACATCGGGCAATCGCCCCGGCCCCACGCGGGGGTCCAGCATCTGGGCCCGGGCCTCCCGCCCGATGACGGATTGGAATTCCCGCACGATGAGGGGGTAGGGATGGGGGCCGAGCGCGGAGCCGAGAAGATAATGGGTCGTGCGGACGTGGGTAACCCAGTCGCGGATGGCTTCGTTTATCGCGTCCTTCAGCGTCCGACTGCCCGAGTCCACGCCCCGCACCTGCGCGCCGAGGAGGCGCATTCGGAAGACGTTGGGCCGCTGCCGCTCCATGTCCACCGTCCCCATGTAGACCACGCACTCCAGGCCGAGGAGCGCGGCCGCGGTCGCGGTGGCCACCCCGTGTTGCCCCGCGCCCGTCTCCGCGATGATGCGCCGTTTTCCCATGCGCACGGCCAGAAGGGCCTGGCCCAGCGCGTTGTTGATCTTGTGGGCTCCTGTGTGGGCCAGGTCCTCCCGTTTGAGGTAGATGCGGGCCCCGCCCACGTGCTCGCTCAATCGCCGCGCGTACGTGACCGGTGTGGGACGCCCCACGTACGTGCGCAACAGGTGGTCCAGCTCTTGCCGGAACGCGGCGTCCCGGGACGCTTCCCGAAACGCACGCTCCAGGGCTTCCAGCGCGGGCATCAACGTTTCGGGGACGAATCGTCCCCCGTAGGGGCCGTAGTGGCCGTGCTCGTCGGGCCAGGGATATTCACCCATATCGACTCCTCATCCTTTGGGGATTTCGGCCAACAGGGGGAGTTGCAGGCTGCGCACGTCTTCCCTGTCGTAGACCGTTTCGTCCACATAGTGCCAGAGGAAGACGAGTCCGATGCCCAGGAGGAGGGCCAGGAGGACGCGAACGGGCGCTTCCAGCTTCTGGCGCAGGCCGGGCACTACCGGGCCCACGTGAGGCCCATCCACCAGGATCGCCTCGGTCCCGTAGCCGAAGGTCTGGGGGAAGAAGCGCCCGCTGTCCTCACGCACCGTGTCCACCACGGCTCGGGCAATGGTCTGGAGCTCCCGGGGGTTGCCCCAGTACACGGAGAGGGTGATGAGACGGTGGAGCTTGCCCGTCTGCGTGCTCCCCTGGATGGCGCCGGGGGGCACGGTCAGCCCCTGGTCCTTCAACCGCTCGCTCACCCGGGCGGCAAAAGCCGACCCCCGAACGACTTCGGAGAAGTCGTCGATGAGGTATTCGCTGGTGAGCCACGTGTAATAGCGGTCATAACCGTACACCTGGGGGGAAATGGGCTCGGGCTTTACCCCCACGAGGAAGCGCATGGTCGCCACATAGGTGGGGGGTGGAGACGGCCGCAGGAAGGTCAGGGCCACCGCGAGGAGGACGAGGACGGTGGGAAGCCACCAGCGACGTTTGAGGATTTTCCAGTACAGTCGGAGTTCCATAGGGCTCCTCCTTATCGGATGCGTCGGCTCAGGGCCAGACCGCGACCTACGGGGACGATGAGGGAGGCGTAGAGGGGATGACGCCGGATGTGTTCCAGGTACCCCTCCAGCGCGCGGGCGTGGGAGATCGCGTTGTCGGCGACGATGAGCGCGTTGGGCAGAAGTTTGGGGGTGAGGAGTTCGAAGTAGGTGATGTAATCGGTCTTGGTCGTGTCGATGAGGACGAAGTCGAAGGGGCCGGGATGTTCGGCCACGGTCTTCCGGGCGTCCCCGACCAGGTATGTAACGACGCCGTGAAGGCCGGCCCGTCGAATGTGTTGCTTGTTCACCTCCACGTGGCTCGGTTCGATCTCGCAGGAGACGAGGGTGCCCCCGTTGCGGCGGGCCGCATCGGCCAGCCAGAGGGTGGAGTACCCGATGCCCCCACCGATTTCCAACAGGCGTCGGTACGCGCCGATGAGGACGAGCATGTGGAGGAAGCGGGCACTCTCAGGGTGCAG
>WGAA01000252.1 GCA_015489285.1 Anaerolineae bacterium
GGGATGTGATGCAGGGCCCGGCGGGGTGGGGCCACGTAAGGGCGTTCCCCCGGCTCCAGGTAGAGAATCCGGTCCACGTACTGGACCAGGCGTTCCAGGCGGTGTTCCGCGAGGAGGACGGCGATCCCCAGATCCTCGTTCAGGTGACGCAGGGCGATGAGGACCTGCTCCGCCCCCTGGGGGTCGATCTGGGATGTGGGTTCGTCGAGGACGAGAACGCGCGGGTGCAGGACCAGCGCGGCCGCGATGGCCACCCGTTGCTTTTCCCCCCCGGAAAGGGTGGCCACCGGCCGCTCCCGCAGGGGGGCGATGTCCAGCAAATCCAGCATCTCCTCCACCCGTTTGCGCATGAGACGGGGCGGGAGCCCCCAATTTTCCAGCGCGAAGACGATTTCGTCCTCGACCGTTTCCATGACGAAGGACGCCTCCGGGTCCTGGAAGACCATCCCGACCACATCCCCCATGCCCCGGGGGCCCAGACGCACCGGATCCCGCCCGGCCACACGCGCCCCTCCCCGGAACGTTCCCCCGTGAAAGTGGGGCACGAGGCCGTTGAGCACCTGAAGCAGCGTCGACTTCCCCGACCCCGACGGTCCGACCACCAGGAGGAATTCCCCCTCCTCCATTTGCAGGGACACATCCTCCAGCGCGGCCCGAGGAGCCAGGGGGTAAGTGTACGTCACCCGGTCCAGCGCGACGAGGGATTCGGCGACCGTTGGTGCCTTCGCGGTGTACGGCATCTTCATACACGTCCTCCTCGACGGTGGTGGGATGGCGGGCTGAGGAGGGCCGGCAACGCCAGAAAGGTCAGGGCCACTCCGGGAACCCAGGAAAAATCGGGCACGAGGGAATAAGGGGGATAGGGGTAGTAGAACCAGTGCCGGGGGGCGGCCAGGCGAACGCCCCAGAAGATCAGCAGGAGGATCAGGCTCCCCGCGGCGAGCAGGGTATCCCGACTCCGCCAGTACCAGCGGCGGTACACGGTGCGCCGGACCCGACGGCCGTACAGGTGAAGGACGAGGAGGAAGAGGCCCGCGGCCAAAAGCAAGGGCACCCGGCGCAGGGTGGGCGACCCTGTGCCCATCAACGTGAGGATGAGCCCGAGGAAGGCCAGGAGCAGGGCGCCCCACAATCCCAACTGGAGGAGGACCTGTTGCCCTCGGGACGGAGGACGCACGGCCGCGCCGAACCCGCGGGAAGCCATGGACTGGGCCAGCTGGACGGACCGCTCCAGACTGTCCACGACGAGGGGCGCGAACAGGGGCGCGTAGTCGGTGACCCGTCGGAACGTGTGCCCCCGCAGGCGTTGGGCCCGGTAAATGTCCTGGGCCGCGGCGACCGTCGCGGGGACGAAGGTGATGGCGATGGCCGTCACCAACCCCGCCTGGAAGAAGGCCCCGGGGACGAGGCGCAACCAGCGGGATGGCGGCATCTCCGCGTTGAACACGGCAAAGGTGAGGAGAAGGGCCAGCAAGCTCAACCCCCGGCTGACGCCGAAGAGCAGCGCCTCCCCGGTCAGCGGCCCCCCGACGATGGGCCACGCGTGGGGCAGGCGGGCCCACACATGACGGCCGTAGTGGACGGTGAGCACGTTGAAGAGGAGGGTGAGGGGCACGATCCACAGGGCCAGGAGGAGGACCGGCCGCCACCCGCGGGAACTCTCCCCGCCCTCCAGCACGCTCAAATTCAGCGCCTGAACGAGGACGAGGACGAGGAGGTACAGGGGGTTCCCCGTGAGCAAAAGGGGCGTCAGAGCCGCCGCGAACCAGATGAGCCAGGCCGTTGGGTGGAAACGCGCGCGCATCATCCCCTCCGAACTCGGGTCCACAGGGCCATGCCGCCAAGCAGCCCGAAGGTGACGAGAAGGGCCCACCCGTTCGGTTGGGGGGATGGAGGGGACGTACGGTCCTCCGGGGTCCGGGCGGGCGTCGGGCGCCGCAAAGGGATCCCTCGGGGGTGCGGGGGCGTGACGACGATGTACCCCGTCCCGGGGGTCGGCGTCCGGGGC
>WGAA01000253.1 GCA_015489285.1 Anaerolineae bacterium
AGGCGCACCTGGGCTCCGGCAACGTGATGCGTGATGCGTAACGTCATTCGTCATGCGTCAGGCGTCGGTGAGGACGTCGGCACTGGAGGCGCAGCTTGGCCTGACGACATAATGCGTGATGCGTAATGCGTAACTCGAAGACGAGCTGGCTTTGTAGGGTCAACCTTGCGTGGGCAAGCCCGGAGGGCTTCGCTTTAATGAGCACGGCGGTTCAGCGCTGTGCGAACCCCGTCAGGCCGGCCCCCCTGGAAGCGGCCTAAGTAGAGCGCCCGGCCCAGACTTCCGAAGTCTCGCAGACTTCGGAAGTCTGAACCACGGTTAGGCCAACCTTTCGGTCGTCGGGCGTCACCCGCCATTCGTCATGTGTCAGGCGGCGGTGAGAATGTCGGTGCTGTAGGCGTATCTTGGCCTGAGGCGTAATCCGTGATGCGTAATGCGTAACGTCATTCGTCATACGTCATGCGTCAGGCGCCGGTGAGAGCGTCGGCACTGGAAACGCGACTTGGCCTGACGACGTAATGCGTGATGCGTAATGCGTAACTTGAAGAGAAGGTCGGCTCTATGGCGATAACCTTGTGTTCGCGCCGGCCCTTTAATCGTTTATCGTCAATCGTTAATCGTTTTCTACCATGCCGATCTTGTCCTTACGCCGGGCAGTTACTCGTTACTCCGTTACTCGTTACTCATCCCCTCAGTAGTCAAGGCCCCGCTGGGCGAGGATGCCCCGATCGAAGGGGTGTTTGACCTTGCGCATCTCCGTCACCAGGTCCGCGTACTCCACCAGGGCCGGGGGCGCGTTGCGGCCGGTACACACCACGTGGACATGGGCAGGCCGCGCCCGCAGGCCGCGAAGCACCTCCTCCACGTCCAGGAACCCGTAGTGCAGGACGTAGTTGAGCTCGTCCAGCACGACGAGCTCGTACTCCCCGCCCTGGAGCACCTGCATCGCCTCCTCCCACGCCTCCCGGGCCGCGGCCCGGTCCTCCTCCAAACTCTCATGTTCCCAGGTGAACCCGCGCCCCAGCTTGCGGAAAAGCCAGCGGTCACCGAAGAGGGGGACCACGTTCTCCTCCGCGGACTTCCAGTTTCCCTTCATGAACTGGAGAAACGCCACCTTCCACCCCGCCCCCAGGGCCCGGAGCGCAGTGCCCAGGGCCGCACTCGTCTTCCCCTTGCCGTCCCCCGTGTAGACGAGCACGAGCCCCCGCTCGACCTTTGGCGCGTTACGTCGCAACGACTGCAGGTACTCCCGGTACGCTTCCGCCTCATGCGCTTCCTTCATGGGTGTCACCTCCCTTTTCTCAAAGATGGACAATGGCCCACTCGGTGCGTCGGCGCATCCGTTCCAGCGCCCGAAGCACGGGTCGACCAACGGTCAGGATGAGGAGGGCATTTCCTACCCCTCGTCCCACATCCCACCACAGGGACGTGGTCACGTAAAACAGGGCATAGCGGGCCAGCGTCGCCCGCCAGCCCAAGCCCGGTTGCCAGTACATCTCCGCCTGCTGGGGTTGAAACACGAAGGGCCAGAACCACAGATTCATGACCGCGCCGTAGAACAACCCCAGGAATCCGCCCCACAGGGCCAGGGCCAGCACCTCCCCCCGCGTGGGGGGATAACGCCGTCGGCCGAGGCGTTGAAGCATTCCTCCCCACAAGCCCGCCAGCGCGGCCACCCATCCCGTCGTCAACATCTGATAGGGGAGCCAGGGGCCTACGCCCCCCGTGATCAGCGCGGACGCGGCCAGGGTCAGCGCGCCCAGGAGAAAGCCAAAGCGGGCGCCGTACACATAACCGGCCAAAATGGGGAGGAGAAAGAGGGCGGAAAATCCCCCCGGTCCGGGAACAAGGCGCAACGCCGCGCCGATGGCGGCCAGCACCCCCAACAACGCCGTCGTCTGGCTGCTCCCATGTCCCCACGTCAAATCGAGGAGCACCGCGGCCAGGGCCAGCCCCGTGATGAGGAGGAAGAGCCACATCGCGTCCTCCCCGTGCGCGTTCACACTGACCCGCTGCTGGACAGGGGGCCGGAAGAAGGGGCGGAGGAATGCCAGGATCCCGATGCCCGACGCGGTCACCAGGATAAGCCCCGAGAGGAAGGACGAATGCCCGGCGGCACCCCTCATCGTCCCCCTCCCTCGACCCCTTCCAGGGCGTGCAAGACATCGTTCACGGTGATCAGGTCGGGGCGTCGGAACAGTTTGGCGATCTGGCTGGCAAAGACGAGGGACTCGCTCATCATCTCCCGCGTCGGGCCGTCCGCGACGATCTCCCCTTCCCCCATGAGGACGACCCGGTCCGCGGCCTGCGCGACCATCTCCACATCGTGCGTCGCCATGATGACCGCCCGTCCGCTCGCGGTTATCTCCCGCAGAAGGGACATCAACTGCTGCTTCTGCCGGTAATCCAACCCCCGGGTGGGCTCGTCCAGGAGGAGGATAGGCGGGTCCGCGACGAGGATGGCCGCGATGGCAACGCGTTGTCGCTCCCCCCCGGAAAGGTCCCGGGGATCCCGCTCGGCCAGATGGGCGATGCCCAACCAGTCCAGCAAGGCCATATCCGCCCGATCGTCCGGGGGGAGTCCGTGACGGCGGCGGGTGAAGCGCAGCTCGTCCTTCACCCGTTCCTGGAAGAGCATTCGCCCCGGATGTTGCAGCACCAGCCCCACATGGGGCAGCGCGTCGTCGAGACGTCGAATCGTCCGCCATCCCCCTCGTGTGCCCACGCGCACACGACCTCGCTCGGGGGAAAGGAGGCCGGCGATGACGTGGAGCAGGGTGGATTTGCCCGACCCGTTGCGGCCCATGAGCGCAACGAGTTCCCCCCGGTGCAGGGTCAGGGAGACACCCCGCAACGCCTCCCGACCGTCCTCATAAGCAAACCACACATCCTCCACCCGGAGAAGCGCATCCCCCCGCTC
>WGAA01000254.1 GCA_015489285.1 Anaerolineae bacterium
CCCGGGTCGCCCGGACCTTGAGCAGCCCCTCCTGGTTGATGGTGGCGCCGATGACCTCGTCGCCGGGCCGCTTGTTCACGGGCATGGACTCGCCCGTGGCCATGGACTCGTCCACCGCGCTCTCCCCCTCCACCACCACCCCGTCGGTGGGGATCTTCTCCCCCGGCCGCACGACCATGATGTCGCCGACGCGCACCTGCTCCACGGGGATCTCCACCTCCCGGCCGTGGCGGACGACGCGCGCGGTCTTAGCCCCCAGTTCTAGCAGTTTGCGGATGGCCTGGGAGGCCCGGCCTTTGGCCGTTTCCTCCACGTAGCGGCCCGTGAGGTGGAAAGCCATGATCATGGCCGCCACGCCCGCGTAGTTTTCCACGGGGAAGAAGAAGGACGCGGGCCCCGTGAGCAGGGAGACCCCCGTCCCCAGGGAGATGAGGGTATCCATGTTGGCGTAGCCGTGGCGCACGGAGGTGAGACCGCTGCGGTAGGTCCGGCGTCCCACCCAGAAGAGGACGGGCAGCGCCAGGAGGATCATGCCCAGGTTGTACACGAAGGCGTTGGGCCAGCGGATGCCGAAGACCATCTCCAGCACCATCCAGAGGGCGATGGGCACGGTGAAGGCCCAGGCCGCGCGCATGCGGAAGCGGGCCAGCCGCATCTTGCGTTCGGCTTCGTCCTCCTGCTCCTCCGCCCGTGAAGCGACATCCTCCGCCGCGGTGTCCAGGACCTGGTAGCCGGCCTCGGCCACCGCGCGGCGGAGGTCCTCCAGGTCCGCGTAGCCGGGCACGTAGGTGACGGTGGCCTTTTCCGTGGCCAGGTTCACGGAGGCGTCCACCACGCCCGGGACCTTCTTCAAGGCCCGCTCCACGTGGTTGACGCAGGACGCGCACGTCATCCCCCCGATGGGCAGGACGACGGTCTCGGTGGCCACGTCGTAGCCCGCCTCGCGGACGGCCTGCATCAGGTCGATGGCCGGGACGGGGGCACTCTCGAAGGCGATCGTGGCCTTCTCCGTGGCCAGGTTGACCTGAACGTCGACAACGCCGGGGACTTTGCTCAGCGCGCGGCTGACGTGGTGGACACAGGACGCGCACGTCATCCCCCGGACGGGTAAACTCTGTTTGTGCTGTGTGCTCATCGTACCTCTCCTTATATGGTGTATTCCCTCGTGGGTTCGCCGACCCACGTCTCACGGTTGGGATTGGTTTTGCCTCCTCGCTTCCAGTATATCGGGCCCGATGCCCCGCGACCAGGGCCATTTGATGGAACAGGCGGTAGGCCATTTGGCGGGGGTCGTGGCAGGTCGAATGACGCTTCCTTCGCGGGAGATGTAGGGGTAGAGTGGGGTTGCGGGGAGACGGTTCTCCCCATGTACGGACACACACCGGTGTTCCCAAAAGGGCACCCGACAAAGGAGGAATATAACGTGCGAACACGATCCAAACTCAGCCGTCGTCAATTCTTGCGCTTGCTCGGTGGGGGGATGCTCGCCGCGACCGTCGCGGCCTGCCGCCCCGCATCGTTGAGCACACCGACGTCGCGGGGGACGACTCCGGCCCCCGCTGGCGTGACCACGCCGACCGTTCTCCCCGCCACGGCCCGGACTTCCCGTCCCCTGGCGGGCCGTAAGGCGGACGTGGAGATTGCCCTGCGCGCGGTGGAGGACGAAATCGCCATCTTCCCCGACCGCGCCACCCGCGTCTGGCGCTTCGTGGCCGACGTCCTCTCCGGCCCCGCCGACGCGGTCCACCCCCTGCCCGACACCTACCTGGGACCCATCCTGCGCCTGAAGAAGGGCCAGCGGGTCCGCATCCGCTTCACCAACGAGATCCCGGAGGAGAGCATCGTCCACTGGCACGGGCTCCACGTCCCCGCGGAGATGGACGGCCATCCCCGCTACGTGGTGAACCGGGGTGAGGTGTACGAGTACGAGTTCGATGTCCTCAACCGGGCGGGCACCTACTGGTATCACCCCCATCCCCACGGGCGGACCGGGCCGCAGGTGTACATGGGGCTGGCCGGGCTCATGCTGGTGTCGGACGATGAGGAGGAGGCCCTGGGCCTGCCCTCCGGTGAGTTCGACATCCCCCTGGTGCTTCAGGACCGGACGTTCGACGACCGGGGGCAGTTCGTGTACTTGCCCAACGGTCAGATGGACCGCATGATGGGCTTCCTGGGGGAGACCATCATGGTCAACGGGCAGCCCAACTTCCGGCTGGAGGTGGCGACCCGGGCCTACCGTCTGCGCGTCCTCAACGGCTCCAACTCCCGCATCTACAAACTGGCCTGGTCCGACGGCACGCCCATGACGGTCATCGGCAACGACGGCGGCCTGCTGGAACGCCCCGTGCAGAAGCCCTATGTGGTCCTGGCGCCCGGCGAACGGGCGGAGATATGGGCCGACTTCAGCCGCTACGCGGTGGGGACGCAATTGACCCTGCGCAGCCTGCCCTTCACGGCCGGTGGCGGCATGATGGGAGGCATGGGCAGTGGTATGGGCGGCGGCCGCATGGGAGGAGGTATGATGGGCGGCATGGGGGGTGGCATGATGGGCGGACGAGGCGGCATGATGGGGGGACGAGGAGGCCGCAACGGGGGGATGTTCGCCGCGTCCATTCCCCAGGGCGAGG
>WGAA01000255.1 GCA_015489285.1 Anaerolineae bacterium
CACAAAGGGCTTGATGGCAGAACCCGGTTGGCGCAAGGCCAGGGCACCGTTGACGGCCCCCGCGTGGGTTTTGTCGAAGTAGTCGGGACTGCCGACCATGGCGAGAACGTCCCCTGTGTGCACGTCCATGACCACGAGGGCACCGTTCGTCACTTTGGGATGAGCAAGCGCTTCCGGCGCACGGTTGAGGGCGTCCAGATGTCGGCGCAACAGGCGTTCGGCTTGGTGTTGCAGGTCCAGGTCGAGGGTGGTGGTGATGACGAGGCCGCCGGCTCGCACTCGTGTGTCCCCCAGGTATTCCTCCACCCGGTTTTGAACCCAGTTGACAAAGTGGGGGGCCTCGATAGTCGTCGGAGCCCCCGCGTACACCAGGGGTTCCTTTCTCGCCCGCTCGGCTTCCTCGTCCGTAATCCACCCCTCTTCGACCATGCGCCGGAGCACGTAACTCTGACGGGCCTTGGCCCGACGGGGGTGGACAAGGGGATTGAGGGCCGTCGGTGCTTGGGGAAGTCCCGCGAGGAGGGCGCATTGGGCTAAATCCAGGGTAGACACAGGCTGCCCGAAGTACGTATGGGCCGCCGCCTGGATGCCCACCGCGAAGTTCCCGTAATAGGCCCGGTTGAAATAGGCGGCGAGGATTTCCCCTTTGCTCATGTGCCGCTCCGCCTGAAAGGCCAACCACGCCTCCTTCAATTTACGCCCGATGCGGCGCCGATATCGCTCCTGGGGGGAGAAGAAAGTGAGGCGCACCCACTGCTGTGTCAGTGTACTGGCGCCGGTCAGGGGAGCCCCGTACCGGATGTGGCGGTACACACTCCGAAGGATGGCCAGGGGATCCACACCCGGGTGGTGATAAAATCGCCGGTCTTCGGTGGCCAGCGTGGCCTGGACGCAGTAGGGGGGCAGGTCGTCCAGGGTGATGGGGCGATAAGGGGAGGCATCCGGCTGTACCCACTCGTACAGGACGCGGCCCTTTCGGTCCAGAATGAGGTTGGAAGGGGGAGTGGCGCGATAGGGAGCGGGTAGGGGCAGGACAAAAGCGATGAAATAAAGGAGAAGAAGGCTTGCGATGCCCCCTATTGGCCCCCACAAGAGGAGCTTCCGCTTCATGCTTTCCCGTCCACCATCATGGCCCTCACCGATCGCGGGCTTATTCCCCTTTCCTCACCCTCTCGAGCTTTTCCCTGCCCATTGCCCGCACCTCTTCGGCCCGTTGGGCCTCCAGTGCCTGCCGGGCCAGCTGCTCCATCTCCTCCAGGGTCAGAAGGCGCAGCACCTCCTTGACCCGGGGGATGGCGGGAGGGTTCATGCTCAGCTCGTCCACACCCAACCCCACGAGAATGGGGGCAGCGACCTCATCGCCGGCGATCTCACCGCACACGCCGATCCAGATGCCGGCCGCGTGGGCCGCCTGCACGGCCTGCCGGATCAGGCGTAGCACGGCCGGGTTCAGCCCATCGGCCAGGTGGGCCACGCGCGCGTTGGTTCGGTCCGCGGCCAGGGTGTATTGGCTGAGGTCGTTCGTTCCCACGCTGAAGAAGTCCACTTCACGGGCCATGTGGTCCGAGAGGATCGCGGCGGCAGGCACCTCCACCATGATCCCCAGCTCTACGTGTTCGTCAAAGGGAATGCCGCGCGCGCGTAACGCCTCCTGAGCTTGCCGGAAAATGCGTTTGGCCGCCCGCACCTCTTCGATGTCGGATACCATGGGTAACATGATCTTGATGTTGTGGCCCACACTTGCCCTGAGGATGGCCCGAAATTGGGTTTCGAGGATGTCCGGCCGATCGAGGCAGAGGCGGATCCCACGCCATCCCAGGAAGGGATTGGGTTCGGGTTCCAGTTGAAGGTAGGGGATGGGCTTGTCTCCTCCCACGTCCACGGTTCGGATAACCAGCGGTCGTTCTCCCAGGATGTCCGCGACCTGTTGGTACACGGCCCATTGTTCCTCTTCGCTTGGCGGCGCGTCCCGGTCGACAAAGAGGAATTCGGTGCGCATCAAGCCAACCCCTTCGGCCCCGTAGTTCAAGGCGGCCATAGCGTCGGCCACACCTATAATGTTGGCCACGACCTCCACGCGATGGCCGTCCTTCGTCCGTCCGGGTTCCTGGGCCTTTTGACGCAGGGCGTTCCGTTCCCGCAGCCACTGTTGCCGTCTTTCCTCCAGACGGGCCTTGAGCTCGGGCTCGGGGCGGATCCACACACGTCCTTCGAAGCCGTCCAGGGCAATTTCCTCCCCCTCCTCCACTCGGAGGATTTCGGGGCCGACACCGACGACCGCAGGGATGCCCAGAGCCCGAGCCAGGATGGCCGTGTGGGAGGTCGCCCCGCCCAGGGCGGTGACAATGCCCAACACCCGTTGGGCGTCGAGCTGGGCGGTGTCCGAGGGGGTGAGATCTTCGGCCACGAGAACGGACGGGCGTGTGGGACGTGGAGGTTTGGCCTCGGTGCCCAGGAGCAGGCGGAGCACCCGGCGTTTCACGTCCTCCAGATCCGCCGCTCGGGCTTGCATGTACGGGTCGTCCAACCCGCGGTAGGATGCTATCATCTCGTCCACAGCCTGAGCCCACGCGGCGGCCGGATGCATCCCTTCCTGGAAGATCAACGCCCGTGCCCGGTCCCGCAAGGCGGGGTCTTCAAGGAACAACATATGTGCGTCGAAGATGGCCGCTTCGTAAGCGCCCACGTGTTGTCCGGCCTGCGCCTTCACCTCCCGGAGTTCTTGTTCTGCCGCTTCCAGCGCGCTCAGCAACTGCTGCCAGGCCACTTCCGGGGGATCGCTGCGTTCTCGGGGAATCTCCACAGGGACGGGGATGAAGAGATGGGCCGGTCCGATGGCGATTCCCGGCGAGGCCGGTATGCCGACTCCCTCCCCCGTTGGCGTGGAGGGCTCGGGTGTCGTCGGGGTTTGGGGAACCGTCGGCCCTTCCTCGGGCTCGCCAAAGTTGGCCTCCACAAGGGCCCGGAGAGCTTGAAGGGCCTCATCCGCGTCCTCGCCCTCGGCCCGGATGGCGATCTCATGCCCTTGACGCACCCCTAGCGTGGCGACCTGATTGATGCTCTTGGCGTTTACCCAGTCCGTGTTACGGGTCACGTTGCGCACGTACACGCGAGCCGAATAACGGGAAGCCGTTGTGACGAATTGGGCCGCCGGGCGGGCGTGTAAACCGAGGCGGTTGCGGACGACCAGGCGGATTTCCCGACCCTCGCCGGGCAGGTGCTCTTCGGGAGGGCCTGCTTCAGGGGGAGCCAGCCCCAGTTGGGCCTGTTTTGCCTGAAGGGCTGTACGGGCTTCGGCCAGAACCTCTTTTGCGGTGCCCCCGGTAGCCGCCCGCACCGCGGCCGCGATGGCCCCTTCGACAAGGGGAGCATCGGAGAGGTAAACGTGAGCCCGCTGCTCCTCGGGGAGAAATTCCAGGGCCATCTCCGCGCTGAGGAGGGCACTGCCCAAATCCATGAGGATAACCACACCGTCCGGGGAGTAGACTTGCTGGACGGCTTCCAGCACCTTCATCGCGTCGGTGCCAAAGGGGTTTTCCGGGTCGTCTACTCCGCCGGCGGTGGCAATAGGAACCCGATGTTGGACCATCTGGTCGGCCAGTTCTTTAACGCCTTGGGCCAAACGGGCGCTGTGAGCGACGATAACCAATCCTACCATGAGTTTATTCCGCTATTGCTTGGATGAGTTCTCGGCAAAATGCCGGAATGTCGGCCACGACGCGTCCCCATACCAGGTTACCATCCCGAAATGCCGGTGCATCTACCCACGTCGCGCCTGCGTTTACCAGGTCATCACGGATACCCCGCGAGCCTGTGGCCTTATGGCCGGATACAATGCCCGCGGAAATGAGGACCCAACCTCCGTGGCATATGGAACCGATAATCTTGCCCTGGTGATAGGCGTCACGCACAAGGCGCAACACCCCCGGGTCCCGCCGCAACTTATCCGGCCCCCACCCGCCGGGAACAACGAGGGCGTCGAAATCATCGGCGGAGACCTCCTCTGCAACTACGTCCGGCTTCGCTTCCAGGCAATGCTTTCCTCGGAACACCGGGGCCCTGCCGGTACCGATAACGGTGACACGCGCGCCTTCTTCCCGTAAGCGCATCACAGGTACCCAAAACTCCAGATCCTCGAAGCCTTCTTCAACGAAGACTCCCACGTGCTTTCCCTGCAATCGCATCCTTCTACACCTCCTTCACGAAATTTAGTGTGCGTAAGGGGAGAGACCTACCGACGCGGTAAGCTTCGCATCCACCAACGTGGGACGACAGGAGGGACAATAGGCCACTTCCTGAACACGGGCATAAACGTCCTCGTCCAGGGCCTCGGGTGGCCCTGGGACGAAGCCGGTAGCCCCACATTGACAAGCATACCACCCCATGGACACGGCTTCAAAAGGCAGGCGCTCGGTGTTTAGCGTGATGACTTCTGCTCCCAGACGCCACCGAGCGTTTGTGATAAGCGCAGACGCCCCGGCCTGCCGTAACTTTTCCACGTAGAGCCCCACATCGGGGCAATGGCGCATGAGCAACACCCCGATGGTCACGTCACGGGGAAAGGGAAAAAGCCGCGCGTCTCCAACGATCACGTGGACGTTCGTCGGCATTCGATGGCGTCGCAGCCCATAAGCCACGAGTTGCGGTTGTAGTTCTATGGCATAGACGGTCTTGACCCTCTGAGCCAGCCGGAAGGTAAGCCGCAGATCTCCTGCTCCAATATCCAGGACCACATCTTGGGGGCCGGTGTGGGCCAACACGAAGGCATACGTTTCTTCGTCGTACGGAGCCCACATTGTAGCCCACGTATCATATGTGCTCACGAGTCGTTAGGTGCGCCTCCGCAGGATTCGGGTTATAAACAGAACACCGACAAAGACAATCCATATGCTGATACCGCTGATTACACCGATACGGAAAGCAGCCGCCCCCAGGTGCGTTTTCCAGTATACCTGTCCACCCGTGAATAGGGCGATTCCCAAACTCAACAGGGTGATGATCTTCAAGCCGGTTTGCGGGGGAATCCACCCCGCGGTCTTCTCTTCTGGGTGTGTGAGTTCTGTCGCTTCCCGTCGGGGGGTTTTACGTTTTTGTCTGGCCACCGTGCGCTCCTTGGGTGGATTTTAGGTTATGGCCCACAGAAGCCATAGACCGTAGAGAACTGCTCCAATGCCTGCCAACCCGACTAGTCTGTCAATCCATTGCTGTGTGTGTGGAGAAGGCCCTAAATCGTACAAGACCGAGCGCACTCCTAACACAGCGTGGAATGTTACTATGATAAGGAAGATCACCTCCCACGCCAAAACGACCGGGTGCGACAAGTAAGCAACGACCTCCTCATACGTCCGTAAGCCCCCTGCGGCGATGTAATGATTTGCTATCATGTGCACCCCCAGCAGGGCGATGAGGAGGAGGCCACTTACAGCCTGGAGTAGCCAGCGCACCGCGCCGGAAATGCCCTGTATCCCGTTCCCCTTCATAAGTCACCCTCCCTCTCTTCACACGACAAGGAATCCCCACGCCCCGAATATGAAGAGTATCGCGGCCAGGAGCATCAGGCCCCAAAAGAGCTCCTTGTGGCGGTGGACGCCGATGCCCAGCCCGACCAAAATGACCCGTAATCCGTTCAAACCGTGAAACAGGATGCCTGCCAGCAAAATGACGTCGAGGAGCAGGAAGGCCGGGCTCTTTGCCAGCTCGATGAACGCGTCCCACGTCTCCGGACCGCGTGCGAGCATGCTCAGCACGACAAGGTGAATGATCAAATACAGTACCAGTCCGAGCCCCGTAAGACGATTGAGGGCAAATGCCACATAGCCCAGGTGACGTTTACGGACGGCAAACCACCCCTTCCATCCTCGTCGGCGTACAGGGTGTAAAGCTCTTGTCTCTTGAAGCATGGCCCCTCCTTCTCGCACTCATCCGTGACTCAAGCCCAAAGCTCTCCGCACCAGTTCCTGGCGGAGGGCCATAATGTTGCCCCCCGGATCGACGTTGGACGGGCAGACTTCAGAGCACTCTAAGGCCACATGACATCGCCAACACCCGTGCTCTGAGTTGACCCAATCTAGCAGCGGCGGGACCTCGGTCCCTCGCGGTTCCTGGACAACGCGCCAAACGGCCGCCAACGCGGCAGGGCCTAAGTATTCGGCATCACTGGCAACCACCGGACAGGCAGAGACACATAGTCCACACTCGATGCAGCTCTCGAATCGCATGTGGAAGGGCACCCCTTCGGCCACCTCAGCATCGGGGAGATACTCGCTCCGGCGCACGAAGGGAAGATGCGCCTGGGAGAACGTCTCGTAAAAAGGCCCCATGTCTACGACCAGGTCGGAGATAAGGGGAGCATTCTGCAAGGGCTCCACGGTGACCGTAGGGGTTCCCAGTTCGAGGACGTTTGTCACACAGGCCAGAACCTCCTTCCCGTTCACCCGCATCCCGCATGTGCCACAGGACGCATGGTGACAGGAGTGGCGGATCACGAGCGTCCCATCCTGATCCCGTCGAATGGCCTGTAGGGCTTCCAGGACGGTTGTGCGTTCGTTTACGGTGACGGTGAATGTATCGTAATGGGGGGCTGTGTCCCCTTGTTTGTAGCGAAACACGCGAAAGGTGACCTTCTGTTCGCTCATGGCCTTCCCCCTATCCACACTGAAACTCACGCTAGCGTGCCCTGTGCGGGCATAGGACCGCCCGTTCTACTGGGTGTAGTACGCTGTGTGCGGCAACAGGACCACTTCCCGGGTGCGGCACGGTATATCCAGGCCGAGTTTCCGGACGACAACGTCCGCGGTGGTCTCGGCCATGGCTCGGGCCGTCGTTGCTTTCCCTCCTGTAATGGTCACGAAACCTTCTACGCCCTCGTCCGCGTGATCGAAGCATTTGAAGGTGCGGCTCAACTCCCGTCCCGTGGTCGCCCCGCGGCTACCGATGAGCGGGCGCGCTGCAGACCAGGCGGCACGCATTTTCGCGTGTTTGAGCGCGGGGATCATTTCTGCGCCCTTCTCGTACATGAGACGGATGTGTTCTTCCGGCACGTCCAGCTTGTCCGGATCGTCGACCACCCAGGAGCTGGTGCCGATAATGGAGAGCTCCCGTTGGGGGACGACGATGTCACCATCGCCGCTGCGGTGGAGGCGGTTGATGACCATGTTGTTGTACCGCCCCCACACTGCGACCAACACCCCCGGCGAGGGCTGGACCGGGACATCCACACCGGCCATACGGGCGATCTTCTCCGCCCAAGGACCGGCCGCGTTGACAACAATGTCCGCCCCGATATCGTACTCCTTGCCCGAGGTATGATCGCGCACGTGAACGCCGGTGACCGTTTGCCCCTCCATGAGGAAGGAGAGTACTTCGGTGTAGGGTTTGATGACCGCACCGTTGTGTTTGGCCGTGGCAAGAAAACGCAGAGGAAGGCGCATGGCGTCCATTGTCCCGTCCGGCACCTGGACGGCCAACTTGACCTCGGGATTCAAGTTGGGTTCCAGGCGTAGGGCCTCTTCTCGACTCAAGGTGCGCGTGGGGATGCCACAGACGGCACATCCCTCCATGAAGTCGTCATAATAGGCCAGATCTTCCTCGGTGATGGCCACGAAGAGGCCGTCGTTGAGTTCGAAGGAGCCCGGCGCAATTTTGCGCAGGATCATGTTCTCCTGAATGCATTCCTTGGCCGATTCTTGGTCCTTGACCGCGTACCGGGCACCACTGTGGAGCAACCCATGATGACGTCCGGTGGTTCCCGAGGTGACTTCCCCCCGTTCGACCAAGGTCACGCGAATGCCGCGCAATGCAAGATCGTGGGCTAAGGCCGATCCGGTCGCACCGCCACCAATGATGACCACATGATAGCTGCTCATCTCGATTCCTCTCCTTCGTCGCACATCTTTAGAGGAAAAAGGGGATCAGGGCCCTCCTCCGCCGGTGGGGCCACGGACGGCCGGTACCCCTGATCCCCTTGGTGACGTTTTCTAAGAATATCTTTTTATTCGACCCAGCCGAACGTGCGCTCCACCGCCTTCAACCATCCTTTGTACAGCTTGGCCCGGGTTTCCTCGTCCATTTGCGGCTCCCAGGTCTTGTCCACCTGCCAGTTCTGGCGCAGGTCGTCCAGGTTCTTCCAGAAGCCTACGGCCAAACCGGCAGCATACGCGGCACCCAGGGAGGTCGTTTCGGCGACGACGGGGCGAACCACAGGGACGTTGAGGATGTCGGCCTGGAACTGCATGAGCAGGTCGTTGTATACCATGCCACCGTCGACCTTCAGGGCCTTCAGGTCCACACCGGAATCCTTGATCATGGCCTCGAAGACATCGCGGGTCTGATAGGCCGTGGCTTCCAGGGCGGCCCGGCAGATGTGCCCCTTCTTGATGTAGCGGGTCAGGCCGACGATGACACCCCGGGCGTCGCTGCGCCAGTAGGGGGCGAAGAGCCCGGAGAACGCGGGCACAAAGTAGATGCCACCGTTGTCCGGTACGCTCCGAGCGCACGGCTCGATGTCCGCGGACTTCTTGAAGAACTCCAGGTTATCCCGCAGCCACTGGACGAGCGCTCCGGTGATGGCGATGGAGCCCTCCAGCGCGTACACGGCAGGCGCATCCCCGAACTTGTAGGCCAAGGTCGTCAGCAGACCGCTCTTGGATTGAACCGGCTCGGTGCCGGTGTTCAGGAGGAGGAAGCAGCCGGTGCCGTACGTGTTCTTTGCCTCACCGGGGTCGAAACAGGTCTGCCCGACGAGGGCCGCCTGCTGGTCGCCCAGGTCACCGCAGACGGGGATCTCATCGCCGAACGGTCCATCCTTCAGCGTGGAGCCCCAGGTGTTGGGATCACTGGAGGGGACGATCTTGGGCAGCATTTTCTTGGGGATGCCCATGATGTCCAGGATCTCGTCATCCCAGTCCAGGGTCTCCAGGTTCATCAACATGGTGCGGCTGGCATTGGTGACGTCGGTGACGTGGGCACCACCGTTGGGGCCACCGGTAAGATTCCAGATGAGCCAGGTGTCGATGTTGCCGAAGAGCGCGTCCCCGCGCTCGGCAGCCTCTCGCAACCCTTCGACGTTGTCCAGGAGCCACTTGATCTTGGGGCCGGAGAAGTAGGTGGCGAGGGGCAACCCCACCTTGGGGCGGAACCGATCCTGTCCGCCGTCCTTGGCCAACTCGTCACAAATGTCCTTGGTGCGCGTGTCCTGCCAGACGATGGCATTGTAGTAGGGCTTTCCCGTGTTCTTGTCCCACACGACGGTGGTCTCACGTTGGTTCGTGACCCCTACGGCTGCGATGTCTCCCGGCTTGACACCCGCCTTTTCGATAGCGCCCCGAATCACCTCTTGCGTGCGCTCCCAGATCTCCATGGGGTCGTGTTCGACCCATCCCGGCTGGGGGTAAATCTGCTCGTGCTCCTTCTGATCGACGCCAACAATTCGACCTGCGTGATCGAAAATGATGCATCGCGTGCTGGTTGTGCCCTGGTCTACTGCAGCAACGTACTTAGCCATGATACCCCTCCTTTCCCTATGTACACATCGCCACACGTCCTCGTGAATGAGGCTATCCTGTGATTCCTACTGGGCACCGGATACGACGTCCAACATCGCCTTGAGGATAAGATAGGAAGACGTCGCTCCCGGATCCTGGTGACCGATGCTGCGTTCACCCAAATAGCTGGCGCGGCCTTTTTTGGCCTGCATGGGGATAGTCGCTTTCATGCCCTCTTCCGCGGCGGCGACGCCCCGGCGCAAGATCTCGACGGTATCCGCTCCTTCTTCCAGGGCCTTTTTCATAGCCTCGACCGCGGGGAGCAGGGCGTCGACCATGGTCTTATCGCCCGGTTGCGCCCGTCCGCGCTGGATAACGCCGTCGACCGCGGCCTCCCACATGTGGACGAGGTCTTCGTCGGTGAGCTCGTACTTGTTGGCCACGGCCATACCCGCGC
>WGAA01000256.1 GCA_015489285.1 Anaerolineae bacterium
CGATGGTGGCCCCATCCTCGTACTCACGCACTACATGACGCTTGAAGGCTTCGCTGTAACGCTTAACGGTCTGTGACATGTCTTGTCCCTCCTTGTCCGAATGGATGAGTAGTCAGTACCTTACCAGTAAACATATATCAGGACAACACACGCATCACGCATTACGCATCACGTATTACGTATCACACCTCACGCACCGATGCCGCGCTCCATCCTAACGCGCCGACCTCCCCCCGGCGCCTGACGCATGACGCCTGACGCCTGACGAATCCCGGCAAACCAGGACACCCCGGACTCCCGAAGCCTACCCTCTTAGGTCGTGGCAAGCTCCACCTGCCCCCTCCATGTGTTACCCGTTCCCCCGGCACTCGTGCTACAATGGGCCGACGGTTGAACGAGTTCCGGAGTGAAAGGGGGGAGTCCGGCTCTTGATAGACGTTGTTTCCTGGTTGGTAACACCCTGGATACCCCTCCTCGTCCTCATCGGTACGGGAGGGGTCTTGGTGCCTTTCAACGTGCGCCGCGTGCCGCACCTGGCCCGGGGCATCGTCGTCCTGGCCACGGGGGCCGTATGGCTGTGGTTCCTCACGTTCAGCCTTTCCCCCGTTCCCCTCGTGCACACGCTCACCCTGCAGGGCCCTCTGGACATGTCCATCACCCTCCTCCTGCGCCTGGATGCGGGACACCGGGCCTTTGCCCTTCTCGCGGCAACCGCGGCCCTGGGGGGGAGCTTGCTTCTCCCGCGGCAGTTGCCTCCCGGCCGTGCCCCGGGGCCCAGCACGGCCCTCATCCTCCTTGCCGGCGTGTTGCTCATCACCATGGCCGGGAACCTGCTCACCCTCTTGCTCGGCTGGGCCATCACCCACGCGGCCTACCTCGGACTCCTCCTCGGAGGGGGACCGAGGACGGCATGGCGAACCGTGGGGTTGGTCCTCCTGGGGGGATGGCTCTTGTGGGTCGTTCTTGCCGCGTCACCGCCGCAGGCAACGGTGTTGTCCTGGGAAGAGACGCGCTTTCCCCCCTGGGCCCTGCTTCTGCTGGGGATGAGTGTGTGGCTTTACCTGGGGGCCTACCCTTTCCACCGACAGCATCGGGTGGCCGCGCCGGGGGTCCCCGCCCCCTGGCTGTGGCTGGACGTGGTCGCGGGAGCCGCCTGGTTGTGGCACTGGATGTCCCTCCAGGGCAGCGAGGCCATCTGGGCCCATGACGCGTGGATTGTGCTGGCCCTTTTCGCCGCGTTCGGCAGCGCGCTCATCGCCTGGTTGTCCGAGGCGCCGCGCGCCCGCCTCGTCTGGGCCATGATCCAGCGGACGGGGTTGCTCCTCCTCGTCCCCCTTCTGGGACGAAACGCGGCCTTTGCCGCGATCATCGCGCTCACCGCGGCCGTCATCTTCGCGGGAGGCGCGTTTCTCGTCTTACAAAATCGGGCCCTGGCCCGTGGACGGCGGGTAGCTTACGTACTGGCGTTGGCCCTTTTCTGGGGCCTCCCCTGGACCCCGGGCGGGGCCGTCCGTCCCCTCCTCCTCGCACTCGCCCACCGTTCCCCCTGGCTGGCGGTCCTCCTTGTTTTGGCGGATGCCCTGGTGTTGGGCGGGCTATCGGTTCCCGTCACCCTCCCCACCCGGGGCCGAAAGCGGGAGATGGTACGGGTTACCTTCTTCCTCCTCCCCGCCCTCATCGTGGGGTATATGACGGGACGGGAGTGGCACCTCTCCCTCACCGCGTGGGTGTGGACGACCTTGATCCCCTTGATAGGGGGAGGACTCCTCGCGTGGCAGCGCCCGCGCGTGTTCGCGGAGATGCGCAATTGGGCGTGGGGGATGCGCGTCATGGCGTACCTGGAACCGTGGGAGATGACGGCCCAACGCCTTGTCGGGTGGACGATCACGGGAGTGGGTGGGGTTGTGGCACTGATCGACGGGGCCGGTTGGGTGGCCTGGCTCTTCCTGGCTTTGCTGTTGATCCTTTCACCGTAGAGGAGTGGGTGAACCATGCCCGAATGGACACGTCTGTTCTCGGCCCTTTCCCACATATCTCAGAGGCATGTAGAGGGGAGCTGGACGGCCTGGTCCCCTTACGTGGTGGCGGGAATCGCCTTGTTGCTGGCCGGGATGGTGCTCTGGGACGATTGGCGATGGGGGATGATATGCTGGCTCGGGGTGAGCACGGGCGTCACCGTGCTCCTCACGGACCGGCTTCCCTTGCCGTGGGCCCTGAGTCGACTGGTGGCCGCGTCCGTTGATGGGGCTCTGCTTTGGCTCGGCGCGCGGCGGTGGCCTCGCGTGCCCTCGGGGAGTCGCTGGGGCCTGTTGCCCCGGTTCGCCTTGTTGAGCGTCGGCGCCCTCATCACTTACCAGTTGCGGGAGTACACCTTCCTCCTCTGGACGGATCCTATTCACGCGGACGCGGTCCTCGTCCTCCTCATGGGGGGGGGGCTCCTTCTCCTCGCGGGAGGGAACGCGTTCCACGGGACGCTGGGGATATTGATGTTCATCCACGCGGGCGTTCTTCTCCTGGCACCGTTGCCCATGCCCCGTGACTGGATATATCCCCTGACGCTTCTCGACGTGGTGACCGCCCTGGTCGGCAGCGTCGCCCTGGCCGGTGAGGGCGCGTGGGCTCGCGCGCAATTGCGGGAGAGACTTCCATGAGCGGGGTGACCTTCTTCCTCTATTTCCTGGGAGGCATCACCCTCCTCGACCTCCTGGTGGCCCGCTGGCGCCGTCCGGTGGCCCTCCTGTGGCTCCTCACCGCTCTGGCCGCCCTTTCCGTGATGAACCGGTGGCCCACCGACCGTCCCGTGCTCGTCCTGGGACGGGAAGTTTGGCTCGCCCGCCCTGTCGTCTGGCACATGCTCCGCTTCCAGGTGGACGATCTGGCGCGACAGGTGGGGCGGATGTTCTGGTTGAGTGTGGCCCTGTGGAGCGGGGTGAGCTTGCTCGTCCCGCGGTGGGGCGAGGGGATGGGGTGGCTCCCTGTAGTGGTCATCCCCGCGGTGCCCGCCCTCTTCATCCAATCCCTGTGGGGATTGGGGTGGGCCATGACCCTCTGGCTGGCCGGGGTTCTCCTCCTCGTATACGGGGGCAGGAGAGGAGAAGCGCGGGGCACCTGGCAGTGGATGTTCCCCCCCGTCCCGACCAGTTTGGCCCTCTTCCTCCTCCTTCTCCCCCTGGACCCGAACACGAACGCGGTGCCCCCGTGGCACGCCAGCATCCTGGCCCTGTTCCTCCTCGTTCTGGCCGGGCAGGTGCCCCTGCACACGGGGCTTGTGGCCCTGGCCCCGGCCGGACGCCCCATAGGGGTCGCCTGGGCCTGGTGGGTTCACACGTTGGTCGTCCTCCTCGCCCTGGCGCGCGTGGGAATGCACCCCAGCGTCGCCGCGGCCCAATGGCGGATCCATCCCTTTCTGGAATTCCTCGCCTACGCGACCCTTATCTGGGGGGGATTAGGAGCCCTCTCCGCGAGCCAGTTGCGCCGAATGTGGGGGTACGCGGTCCTCTACAATTGGGGGCTGACCTTCTCCTTGTGGTTGCTGGCCCCCACATCCCCGGGAACGTGGCAGTGGACCCTGGCCGTGCGCTGGTTGGCCCTGGGCGTCACCGCCTTTGCCCTGACGACCCTTCTGGCCGACGGGGACGGCGGCCACCTGGCCCGCATCAGCGGGTGGGCCCGACGTCGCCCCTGGGCAGTGACCGCCTGGGTCGTGGGCATGGCAACCCTGTCCGGCGTTCCCTTTACCCCCGGGTTCTGGACCCAGTGGCTGATTCACGTGCACACGGTGAACTCGTCCCCCCTATCGTGGCTGAGCCTCGCGGGGGGCATGGGCGTGGCCATAGGGCTCATGCGCGCGCTGGTGGCCCTATGGGGGCCGTTGAAGGACCGTCTGCTCATCCGGGAGGAACGGGGGGAAGCCATCCTGTTGAGCGTACTTGCCCTGATCCTCATCGGTGGGGCATTCTTCCCCCGGTGGATGACCGCGTTGGGGCGGATACTCTGGTAATGCAGGCAAAGAAAAGGGGAAGACCACAATGACTCGAGTCGCTCAGGCCGGAGATCCGGTCCTTTTCGTCGGTCCGGACCGCAAAGTCAAACTCCTACGTCTACAGCCGGGAAAACGGTGGGAAACCCACCACGGCATCATCTTACACGACGACCTCATCGGTCAACCCCTGGGACGCGTCGTCTACACCCACAAGGGGTATCCCTACCTCGTACTGGAACCCTCCACCGCGGATTTCATCCAGTACTTGAAGCGGCGCACCCAGATCATCTTCCCCAAGGATGCCGCTTACATCGTGCAACGGCTCAACCTGCACGCGGGTGTCCGGGTCATCGAAGCGGGAACGGGGAGCGGCGGACTGACGTTGGCCTTTGCCCGGGCCGTGTTGCCCGGAGGACACGTCTACACCTACGAAGAACGGGCGGAGCATCAGGCCCTAGCTCGCCGCAACTTGCAGATGGTGGGCATCGAAGAGGGGATTACATGGCACGTGCAGGACATCGCGGAGGGATTCCGGGAAGAGGGGGTGGATGCCCTCTTCCTCGACGTGCGCACCCCGTGGGCTTATCTGGAGCAGGTTCAGCAGGCCCTGCGCCCTGGGGGCTTCTTCGGCGCGCTCGTGCCCACGACGAATCAGGTGAGCCAGCTCCTGGAGGGCCTGTACGCCCAGGGCTTCGTCCTCGTCACCGTGGAAGAACTCCTCCTGCGGGCGTACAAGCCCGTCGCTGCCCGCTTGCGGCCGGAAGACCGGATGGTGGCGCACACGGGCTACCTTATCTTTGCCCGCAC
>WGAA01000257.1 GCA_015489285.1 Anaerolineae bacterium
CCACGAAGTGGATGATCTCGTCGCCGTCGTTGCGGCTGTCGATGCGGAAATCCGTTCCCCCCTCTTCCAGGTCGGCAAAGCGGGCATCGGGGAGGAAGAATTCGACGGTCTGCCACTCGCCCGAGTTCTCCTTGGTGATGATGCCCGCCTGGGTGTAGACGCCGTAGCGGCCGTCGTATTCCAGCGCCCAGGTGTCGTACCCCCGGTCGAGGTAGGTGACCCGGACGCGCACGTCCCGCGCGTTGCCGTTGAACATGTAGACGTCATCCACGTCGAAGTACATGTAGCGGTTGCCCGTGCTCTCGTCGGTCCGTCGGGCGTAGTACCCCTGGGGATAAGGGCCCACGTCCCACACGGGCACGGTGCGTCCCCCCGTCACATCGTTCTGCTGGTAGAGCCAGAAGGAGAAATTCCCCCGTTGGGGGTAGCGGTAATTGGGTAACTTGGTATCCCGCAGGACGACCCAGACGGAGGGGGTGTCGAAGATGGTGCGGCCCAGGTACTGGTTGGCCCAGCGGAAGAGGTAGCGATTTTGGGGCAGCTGAGCCAGCCAGCGGTTGTAGAGGATGTAGTCGGAGTGCTTGTCCAGCGCGTTGAGGATCTGCCAGTACACGGCCCATTCGGGGTGATCCGGGGGGATCCACTCGTCGTGATCCGCGCCGATGGACCGGGGGCGGAAGTAGCGCGGGTCCCCCTCCCACGCGATGGGCACCCGGTCGCCCCAGGCGCGCATGAGTTCCACCACCCCGGACTCGCAGGAGCTCCCCCCTTGAGGGCAGGGACCGAAGACCGCGGTGCCCGTTTCGGCCTGGAGACCGTTGTGCTTGAGCCCGACCCCCTGTTCGGCCGCGTGGTTGACGAATTCCCGCCGCTCCCACCAGTTCAGGTACGCGGGGGCCATTTGCAGGAAGAGTTGCGTGTGCTGGAAGTTCCGCGTGTAGATGTCGGTGATGGCGTTGACCGTCTGGATCCACTGGGTGGATGTGAGCCCCGCGGGGACGAGGCAGTGTTGTCGGTGCCAGCTGGAGGAGACGGGCGCGGTTTCCCCGTAGACGCCCACCCCGATCTCGATCCAGGCGATGCGGGGATCCCCGTCGTAGCGCGCGGCGAACGCGGCGACGAAGGTTTCCAGGGCCTGCTGCCAGTGGGGATCCCAGTACTTGGGCAGGGTCCACCCGTCGGGGCAGACGAGCTGGGCCTGGGGGTACTGTTCGTAGACCCAGCGAGGGGTGAGGTCCCCTCCGTCGTAAATGCCGTCGTAAGTGTTGACGCCCAGGGCTACGGGCTTCCCCCCCGCGACCGCGACGTCGATCCAGCGGTCCACATCGTCCCAGCGGTAGACGCCCGGTGCGGGGTTGAGCTCCTTCCACCCCCAAACCCGGTGCGTTCCCACCAGGTCCGGATATCTCAGCGCGTCCAGGTCCAGGTCCAGGAAGTGCCAGATGCCCGGGTAGGGGGCCGAGGGGAGCCGCGCATGCCACGGGGTGGGGAGCGCGTGGGGGGCGGTCAAGTCCGCTTGGGCGCGCTTGCCCGGAGTGAGGAGGAGAAGCACGCCGATGACGACGAGGAGTGAGGAAACAAGGACGTAGCGAGCGGTGGTTTGGAATGTGCCGGGTACGTTTTTCCTTCTCATATCTTCACCTGCACAAAAAAAAGTCTTTGGCCCTGAAGATGGCATGGCGCGTTCACATGGGGGACCGTTTTGGGCAGGGATGTGGACAGGGATGTGTCGGGACCCTTCGTTGTTTTGTCAAACCTGCATCTCTTCTTTCCCTATTATAAAGCTAGGGTGCAACTTTGTAGAATCCCTGGTCGTAATGGGATCCCCTATCCGGTGACACGGTTGGGGTACCCGTTATCGGAGGAAGAGGCCGGCAAAGGTGGCCAGGAAGGCGATGACGCTGATGTATCCGTTGACGGTGAAGAAGGCGATGTTGACCTTGCTGAGGTCGTTGGGTTTGACCAGGGAGTGCTCGTAGGCAAGGAGCGCGGCCACCGCGAGAAGACCGGCCCAGTAGGGCCAACCCAGGTGCTCGACCCATCCCACGCCGATGAGCCCCAACAAGGTGAGGACGTGACAGAGGCGCGCCAGGCGCAAGGCCGTGGTGACGCCGAAGCGCGCGGGCACGGAGCGCAACCCCTCGGCCCGGTCGAACTCCACATCCTGGCAGGCGTAAATGAGGTCGAAGCCGGCAATCCAGAAGGTGACCGCGGCCCAGAGTAGCCACGGGGTCGGATGGGCCAGGTGACCGGTCACGGCCGCCCACGCGCCCGCCGCGGCCGCCCCGTCCGTCACCCCAAGCCACCAGTGGGTCAACCAGGTGAAGCGCTTGGTGTAACTGTAGACGATGAGGAAGAAGGCGGCTATCGGGGCCAGCTTGAGGACGAAGGGGTTCAACTGCCAGGCAGCGACGAAGAAGAGGACAAGGGAGATGCCCGCAATCCCCCACACGACCCGGGGCGAAAGGGCCCCTCGGGGGATGGGACGCTGCGCGGTGCGCGGGTTGCGCTTGTCGTAGGAAGCATCCGCAACCCGGTTGACGGCCATGGCCAGCGTCCGGGCCGCGACCATCGCCACGGTAATCCAGAAGAACTGATGCCACCGGGGCCACCCCCCGGCCGCAAGGACCATGCCCAGGTAGGCGAAGGGCAGGGCGAAGATGGTGTGTTCGAATTTAACGGTTTCCAGAAACAACCGTACGGCTCGCATCGGACTCCTTGCTCACAATGGTGTATCGAGTATCCCGCTGCGCGGGGGTGAACCCGGCCATGCGGATATGACGCCGGATGTCCTCCACGCTCATGCGGGGTTTGAACGCGGTGTAGGCGCTGGCCGCGCTGACCACGTTTTCCTCCAGCATGGTGCTCCCGAAATCGTCCGCGCCGAAGTACAGGGCCCGGCGGGCGATGGCCTCCCCCTGGGTCGGCCAGGAGGCCTGAATGTGGCGGAAGTTGTCCAGAAAGATACGGGATACGGCCACAAGGCGCAAATATTCCGCGTGATCCGCGCCGTAGCGGTGGCGGAACCGGGAGCGGCCCAGGCTGTTGGCCTCGCTGATCTGCGCGGTCCAGGGGATGAAGGCGGTAAACCCGTTGCCGTGTCGCTTCAGGCTCTCGTCCTGCAGGTCGCGCAGGCGCTGCAAGTGGCGAATGCGGTGTTCCACCTCCTCACCAAAGCCGATGACCATCGTGGCGCTGGTGGCCAACCCCAGCTCCTGAGCCTCCCGCATGACCTGGAGCCATCCCGCGGTGCGCTGTTTCTTGGGGCTGATGCGGCTGCGGATCTCATCGTCCAGGATCTCCGCCCCGCCCCCGGGCAATCCCCGCAACCCCGCGTCGATGAGGCGTTCCAGGACCGCCCGGGTGCTCATCCCCTCCAGGCGGGCGATGTGGTCGATCTCCGAGGGGGAGAAGGCGTCGATTTCGATGTCGGGATAACGGTCGGAGAGATAGGTGAGCAGGTCCACATACCAGGAAAGGGGCAGGTGAGGGTGGTGTCCCCCCTGCATGAGGATTCGGGTGCCCCCCCAGGCGCGCAGCTCCTCCACCCGACGTCCGATGTCCTCGAAGGAGCGAACGTAGGCCTCCGGGTGGCCCGGAGGGCGATAGAAGGCGCAGAACTGGCAGTTGGTGATGCACACGTTGGTGTAATTGATGTTCCGGTCGACCAGGTAGGTGACCACGTGGGGGTGGGTTTTGCGCAGGCGGAGGCGATGGGCGACGTGGCCCAACGCGTCCAGAGGCGCGTGGCGGTACAGGGTGACGGCTTCGTCAAAGGTGATGCGCCGTCCTTCGATGGCTTTGTCCAGGATCGCGTTTACGTTCATCGTCCCCCTCCAAAGGCCCCATTTTACCCCCTTTTGGAAAGCACTCAAATTTCGGGCGGGCCCGAGTTCCGGGGGGGAACAGGACGCCCGCGCTACTTCCCCTCCAGGGGGATGGGTTCGCCCATGACCGGCGGGGGACGTCGGAGGAGGACGTCGATGACCGCGCGGAGGAGGGCGAGGCTCTCGCGCGCGTACCAGGCAAGGGTGAAGCGCAAGGGGTAACGGCGTTCCCGCGCGGGGAATCCCACGGCCTCCATGCCCAGCTCACGGCAGATGAAGAGGGCCCGGGAGAGGTGGAAGTCCTGGGTTATCAGAATCGCCCGGTCGACCCCGAAGATGTGCCGGGCCCGGTAACAGGTGTCGTACGTGCGACGCCCCCCGTAATCGGGTTGGAGCGCCTCCCGGGGGACGCCCAGTTGCAGCGCGTAGCGCATCATGGCCCCGGGCTCGTTGTAGTTCACGAAGCGATTGTCCCCGCTCAGGAGGAGCTTGCGCACCTTGCCCGCCCGGTACAGGCGGACCGCGGCCTCCACCCGGTCCGCGAGCACCGGACTCGGCCGACCCCCCGGGTAGACGGCCGCGCCGAAGACCACGGCCACCGGGGCTTCCGGCACCCGGTCGATGTTCGTGTAGACGTACTTGCGCTGGCTCAACCACAGGGTCACGAGCCCGGCGAGGAGCAACCCCCCGCCCAACATCACCCCCCACGCCAGACGTGACCTCAGGAGTCGATGCCGTATTCCTTCCATCGTCGGTCCACCAGGGCTTTGATCTCCGGGCTCATCTCGATGCGTTCGGGCCAGGTCCGGGTGTAGCCGTCCCGCTCATCCTTGGCCGTGGCGTCCACCCCGATCTTGCCGCCGAAGAGGGGACGGTAGGACGCGTGGTCCAGGGCATCGACCGGGCCCTCGGAGACGATGACGTCCCGGGCCCAATCCACGTTCCCCAACACCTGCCAGGCCACCTCGCTCAAGTCGTGGACATCGACCCAGTCGTCGACCACCACGATGGCCTTCGTCAACATCATCAGCCCCAACCCCCAGATCCCGTGGATGACTTTGCGCACGTGACCGGGGTAGCGCTTGCGCATCTTCACGATGAGCAGGTTGTGGAAGACCCCCTCCGCGGGCATGTTCATGTCCAGGACTTCGGGGAGGAAGAGCTGTAACAGGGGGAGGAAGAGGCGTTCCGTCGCTTTCCCCATCCAGTAGTCCTCCATGGGCGGGCGCCCCACGACCGTGGTGGGGTAAACGGCCCCCTTCCGGTGGGTGATCGCGGTGACGTGCATGACGGGATAGGGCTCCGGCGGGGTGTAGTACCCCGTGTGGTCCCCAAAGGGCCCCTCCAGGCGTCGTTCCCGTGGGTCCACGTACCCCTCGATGACGATCTCCGCGTCCGCGGGCACCTCCAGGGGCTGCGTCACGCAGGGGACCAGTTCCACGGGCTTGCCGCGCAGCCACCCCGCGAGCATGTACTCGTCGATGTCCGGGGGCAGGGGGGCCGAGGCCGCCCAAATCTCCGCGGGATCCCCCCCCAGGGCCACGGCCACCGGGATCCGTTCCACCCCCTCCTCTCGCGCCACCCGCTCGTGTTCCGCCCCTCCCTTGTGGATCTGCCAGTGCATGCCCAGCGTGCGCTCGTCGAACACCTGAAGGCGGTACATCCCCACGTTGCGGCGTCCCGTGCGGGGGTCCCGGGTGATGACCTGGGGGAGGGTGATGTAACGCCCCCCGTCCTTGGGCCAGCAGGTGAGGATGGGCAACGCGTCCAGGGAGGGGGCATCCGTGATGACGACCTCCTGGCAGATGCCCTTGTTCACCCGCTTGGGGCCCAGCGCGCGCAGGGTGGGGAGGAGTTCCGCAGCGCGTCGGAATTTCTCCCCCCAGCTTTGGGGCATCTCCGGCTTGATGAGCCGGGCCAGCCGGTGCCGCAGGTCCTCCAGGGACTCCACGCCCAGGGCCCAGGCCATCCGTCTGGGGGAGCCAAACATGTTGATGAGGACGGGCATGTCGTGTCCCCGCACCTTTTCGAAGAGGAGCGCCTTGTTGCGCTCCGGCGGGGATTTCATCACCCGGTCCGCGATCTCGGTGATTTCCAGGTCCGCGCTCACAGGGACGCGGATGCGCACCAGTTCTCCGGCCTTTTCCAGGCGTCGGATGAACGCGTGGAGATCTTTGTATGCCATGCTCTATTTCCTCCGCAAGATGTCCCACATGCGTTCGGCTTCCCGGCGCTTCTTCCGTTGCTCGGCCCGGCGTCGCCGGTAACCGCGGTACCAGCGCCAGGTGGGGTATGCCAGAATCAGCGCCCCCTGGATGAGGAGGAGCGCCTGCAATTTCCCTTCCTCTGGGGTCACGTAGTCCGGGACGATGGCCACATAGGTGGGGGGAATGTCCTCGTACAGGGCGCGGTACAGCCCCGGCCGCGCGCGGAAGGTGTACAGGGGCCGACCCCGGACGACCCACTCGTCATAGGGGCGAACGCCTCGCCGCACCGGTGTGAGGGGGACGACCTCGCCGGTGGGCACGTAGATGAGGCGCAGCCACGGGTGTTCCGGGTGGAGGGGGGAGCGGCGCAGGTCCTTCAGGCTTGCCCCCGGCCGCCAGAAGGATTCGTCCGCGTAGACCGCGTATTGGCCCGGCTTCTCGATGTAGAAGGTCGCTTGGGGGCCCTCTGTGGGCAGGAGGATGACCTCATCCTCCTGAACCCGTTGCACCCATCCCAGGGAGGCGGGGATCGCGAGGAACGGGGCCCCGGCCCATTTGACGAGCTCCGGGGCAAAGTCCACCAGGAGGAAGATGAGCAGGGGAATGAGGATCAGGCTAAGGATCAGTTGGACCCATTCGGACTGCCACAATCGTCGAAGCCACATACCTCTATCCTGAGATGGGGAGGGGCATCACGCCCAGGCGTGGTGCCCCTCCTCGCGAAGTTCGCATGCCCGTCCGGACTTCCGGGGTCCTCGAGACCGGGAAGGTCCAGACCTTTACCGCTTTACCTTGTCCTTCGTGAAGCCGGGCTCCGTCATCAAGCGGGGGTCGAGGATGCGTTCGGCTTCCTCGGGGGTGAGGAGGCCCATTTCCACGACGACCTCCTTGACGGTGCGACCCTCGCGCAGGGCCTTCTTCACCACCTCCGCGGCCTTGTCGTACCCGATGATGGGGTTCAGAGCCGTGCCCAGGATGGGATTGCGGTCGACCAGGGAGGTGATGCGCTCCACGTTGACGTCGAAGCCCGCGACGGCCTTGTCCGCCAGGACGCGAGCCGCGTTGCCCAAAATCTTGATGGACTGGAGCAGGTTATGGGCGATGACGGGGAGCATGACGTTGAGTTCGAAGTCGCCCAGGGCCCCGCCGAAGTTGATGGCGACGTCGTTGCCGAAGACTTGCGCCGCGACCATGCGGACGGCTTCGGCAATGACGGGGTTGACTTTGCCGGGCATGATGGAGGATCCGGGTTGGAGCGCGGGGAGCTTGATCTCGGCCAGGCCGGCGATGGGGCCGGAGTTCATCCAGCGCATGTCGTTGGCGAATTTCATGAGGGACGCGGCCACGGTCTTCAACTGGCCGCTGAGCTCGACCGCCGCGTCCTGCGCGGCCTGAGCCTCGAAGTGGTTCTCCGCCTCGCGGAAGGGCAACCCCGTCATCTCGGAGAGGATGGCCGCGACCCGTTTGCCGAATTCGGGGTGCGTGTTGATGCCTGTGCCCACCGCGGTCCCTCCCAGCGCGAGCTCGGCCAGGCGGGGCAGGGCGGACTCGATGCGCGCGATCCCCAGCTCCACCTGCCGGGCCCAACCGGAGATCTCCTGGCCCAGGCGGATGGGCATCGCGTCCATCAAGTGGGTGCGCCCCGTCTTCACCAGGTGGTCCCACTCCTCGGCCTTCTTCACCAGCGTCTCGTGGAGGTGCCGCAGCCCGGGCAGGAGGATTTCCTCGACCTCCAGGTAGGCCGCGACGTGGATGGCCGAGGGGATGACGTCGTTGGAGGATTGGCCGCGGTTGACGTGGTCGTTGGGGTGGACGGGGGATTTGGTGCCCGGTTTCCCGCCCAGGAGGATGTTGGCCCGGTTGGAGATGACTTCGTTGGCGTTCATGTTCGTGGAGGTCCCGGAGCCCGTCTGGAAGATGTCGATGGGGAATTGGTCATCCCACTTGCCCTCCGCGACCTCCATGGCCGCTTGCATGATGGCGTTGGCCAGGGTTTCGTCCAGCAGTCCCAGTTCCAGGTTGGCTTTGGCGGCCGCGTACTTGATGAGCCCCAGCGCTCGGATGAACGTACGCGGGAAGCGAATGCCGCTGATGGGGAAGTTTTCCACCGCCCGTTGGGTCTGCGCTCCCCAAAGGGCGTCCGCAGGCACGGGAACTTCACCAAGGGAATCCCGCTCGATACGATATTCTTTCTCTGCCATATTCGGCCTCCTTTATGTTGGCGGTCTTCCCTCCCCCTCGCTCCGGCGGCGAGGGCGGAAGCAAGACCGCGGTGCTGACACGTTCGACACCGACGACCGCGCTCACAAGGGGATGTTGCCGTGTTTTTTGGGTGGGTTCGTCTCCCGTTTGTTCCTCAACATGTCCAGCGCGTTGATGATGCGGGGCCGGGTTTCCCTGGGCAAGATCACGTCGTCGATGAACCCGCGGGAGGCGGCAATGTAGGGGTTGGCGAATTTGGCCCGGTATTCGGCGACCAGGCGGGCCCGCTCCGCGTCGGGATCCGCGGCCTGGGCCAGCTGGCGGCGGAAGATGATGTTCACCGCGCCTTCAGGACCCATGACCGCGATCTCCGCGGTGGGCCAGGCCAGGTTGATGTCCCCCCGCATGTGTTTGGACGACATGACGTCGTAGGCCCCTCCGTAGGCTTTGCGTGTGATGACGGTGATCTTGGGTACGGTGGCCTCCGCGTAGGCGTAGAGGAGTTTGGCCCCGTGCCGGATGATGCCTCCGTGTTCCTGGCTCAGCCCGGGCATGAAGCCGGGGACGTCCACCAGGGTGATGATGGGGATGTTGAACGCGTCGCAGAAGCGCACGAACCGGGCCGCCTTCACACTGGCGTCGATATCCAGCACGCCGGCCAGGACGGCCGGTTGGTTGGCCACGATACCCACCGATTGTCCCCCCATGTGGGCAAAACCGACCACGATGTTTTGCGCAAAGTGTTCGTGGACTTCGAAGAAGATGCCGTCGTCCACGATGTGTCGGATGACGTCCTTCATATCATACGGCGCTTTGGGGTTGTCCGGTATGATCTGATCCAGGTCGGCATCCATGCGCAGGGGGTCGTCCTCCGTGGGACGGATGGGAGGGTCCTCCAGGTTGTTCTGGGGGAGGTAGGAGAGGAGGGTTTGGGCCAGGAAGATGGCGTCCTCTTCGTTTTCCGCGACGAAGTGGGCCACCCCCGATTTGGTGGCATGGACCCAGGCGCCTCCCAGTTCTTCGAAGGTGACATCTTCCTGGGTGACGGCTTTGACGACTTCGGGGCCGGTGATGAACATGTAGGAGGTGTTTTTCACCATGATGATGAAGTCGGTGATGGCCGGGGAGTAGACGGCACCGCCGGCCGAGGGGCCCATGACGAGGGAGATTTGGGGGATGACGCCCGAGGCCAGGGTGTTGCGCAGGAAGATGTCCGCGTATCCGCCCAGGGAGATGACGCCTTCCTGAATGCGCGCGCCCCCCGAATCGTTGATGCCGATGACGGGCGCCCCGTTCTTCATGGCCATGTCCATGATTTTGACGATCTTCTGCGCGTGGGCTTCTCCCAGGGACCCCCCGAAGACGGTGAAGTCCTGGGAGAAGACGTAGACGAGGCGTCCCTGGATGGTGCCGTAGCCGGTGACGACCCCGTCCCCCAGGTACTTTTGACGGTCCAGGCCGAAGTCCGTGGTCCGGTGGGTGACGAACATGTCCAGTTCACGGAAGCTGCCCGGGTCGAGGAGGAGGTCGATGCGTTCCCGCGCGGTGAGCTTTCCTTTGGCGTGTTGTTTGGCGATGCGTTCCGGCCCTCCGCCCTGTCGGGCTTCCTCCCGAAGGCGGAGGAGTTCAGCCAGTTTTTCCTCGCGCGTCTTATCACCCATGTGTCTCCCTCCTGTGAGGGTGTGTTTTGCGGGCCCGAATGAGTAACCACGCGGTCATGCCCCAGGTGAAGGCGATGGTGTGCCATTTGATGAGGGGGTAGATCCGCATGTCCGGGATGGGTGGGTAGGTGTTCCACCCGTAATCCGAATAGTCGGAGAGGACGAACCAGGCCCATGTGATGAGGACCCAGCTCAGCCGCGGCCGGATGTAGGTGAGCAGGTAGAGGCCTTCGACGATCATGCCCAGGTGGGTAAGGCACATGGCAATGCCCATCCATTCCAGGGGGTATCCCAGGGCCCAGTACCCGTACCAGGCGACGTTCGTCCACACGCCGTATTTGATGAGGCCGAAGGCGACCAGGGTGTTGTACACGTTGTTCCCCTTGCCCTTGAGGGTCAGGATGTACGCGGGCACGAAGAGGAGGGCGAAGAGGGGACAGTCCGGGACGAAGGGCCAGAGGATGGGGGGTGTTTGCGCCAGTTGAGGGCCGTACCAGTAGATGACCCCCAGGATGAAGCCCAGCACGTTGGCGATGACGATGATCGGAATGAGCCGTGGATGTTCCAGAATCCGCTTCAGCAAGGTTCCTCGTCTCCCGTATAGGGCTTTTCGGGAGCGTTCGGAAAAGCCCGCCTGGAGTTTCAGACTTCCGAAGTTTCGAAAACTTCGGAAGTCTGAAAGAAGAATGCACGTTTCCGAACACTCCCTTTTCGTGTAAGACGTCCGAGGCCTCTTACCCAAAGACCTCGGACGTCGCTTTCGTCAAGCCTTACCTCTCGTATCTAAGCGGCGATCTCCAGCACGATCTTCCCCATGTGTTCGCCCTTTATCATGCGGGCAAGGGCCTCGGGATAGGCTTCCATAGGCCATATGCTGTCGATGGGCGGGTCGACCTGGCCCCGGAAGACGGCTTGCATGGCCGCCCGGAATTCGCTCTGGGACCCCATCGTCGAGCCGATGATGCTGATCTGCTTCCAGAAGATGAGGCGGATGTCCGCGCCGCTGCGGGGGCCCGTAGTCGCCCCTACGGTGACGAGACGTCCTCCACGGGCCAGCGCGCGCAGGCTGTGGGGGAAGGTGGCCTCGCCCACGTTGTCCACCACCACGTCGACGCCCCGCTTCCCCGTGTCCCGGTAGACGGCTTTCCACCACTCTTCCGTCCGGTAATCATACACCACATCCGCGCCCAGGTCGCGCGCGTAGCGCACCTTTTCCGGCCCGCCCGCAGCCACGTAGACGACGGCGCCCGCCATTTTGGCCAGCTGGATGGCCGCGCTGTTTACCCCACCCCCCGCGCCGACGACAAGGACCCGTTCCCCGGGACGCAGGCCCGCGCGGGTGAAGAGCATCCGCCACGCGGTGAGGTAGACGAGGGGCGCAGCCGCGGCCTTTTCCAGGGGAAATCCCTCGGGCACGCGCACGAGGTTGCGCTCGGGGATGGTCACGTACTCCGCGTACACCCCGGGGAAGTGTTCCCCCAGGAGTCCGTAGTTCACGCAGAGGCTGTGTTCCCCCCGCTCGCACCATTCGCAGCGGGTGCACCATATGCCCGGGTTGGCCACGACCCGGGCGCCCACGTTCCATCCCCGGACGTGGGAGCCCAGGGCCACGATCTCGCCGGCCATGTCCGAACCGAGGACGTGGGGCATGGCCAGGTTGAGCCCCGGCCATCCCCGGCGGACCCAATCGTCCAGGCGGTTGAGGGCCGCGTAGTGCACCCGGATGAGGACTTCGTCGGGGGCGGGGGTGGGTTGAGGGATGTCCAGGATCTGGATGACTTCGGGACCGCCGTGTTCGTAGAATCCGATGGCTCGCATGGCATCCCCCTCAGCAGCTTCCCCGCAGGCCCAGGACCTGCCGGGCGATGACCAGCCGTTGGATTTCGCTGGTCCCTTCGTAGATTTCCGTGATCTTCGCGTCCCGGAAGTAGCGCTCGATGGGCAGTTCCTTGCTGTACCCCATGCCCCCGTGGATTTGCACGGCCTGGTGGGTGCAGAACATGGCCGTCTCGCTGGCGAAGAGTTTGGCCATCGAGGCTTCCAGGGTGAACCGTTCTCCCGTGTCCTTGGCCCGCTCTTTGGCCATGGCCGCGTTGTAGATGAGCCCGCGCGCGGCCTCGATGCGGGTCTTCATGTCCGCGATCTTCCACTGGATGCCCTGGAATTCGCCGATCTTGTGCCCGAAGGCCTCCCGCTGGCGGGCCCATTCCACGGACGCGTCGAACGCAGCCACCGCGACGCCCAGGGCCTGGGCCGCGATGCCGATGCGCCCCACGTCCAGGACGGACATGGCGATCTTGAAGCCCATGCCCGGTTCCCCCAGGACGTTCTCCACGGGGACTTTCATGTCCTCGAAGAAGAGTTCGCAGGTGGCGCTGGCCCGGATGCCCAGCTTCGGCTCCACTTTGCCGCGGATGAGCCCGGGGGTATCCCCTTCCACGATGAAGGCGGTGACGCCCCGGTGCCGCTTCTCCGGCTCGGTCATGGCGAAGAGGATGAAGTAATCGGCTACCGGTCCGCTGGTGATCCAGGATTTGCGCCCATTGATGATGTAGTAGCGGCCGTCGTCGCTGAGGACGGCTCGGGTCTTTATGTTGCCCGCGTCGGAACCGGATTGGGGTTCGGTGAGCGCGTAGGCGCCGATGGCCTGGCCGCTGGCCACGGGGACCAGGTATTTCTGTTTCTGCTCCTCGGTGCCGTAGCGGAGGATGCCGTACCCGTAGAGGGAGTTGTTGACGGACATGATGGTGCTGGTGGCCACGTCGGCCTTGGCGACCTCTTCCATCGCCAGGACGTAGGAGAGGGTGTCCAGTCCGGCGCCCCCGTACTCCTCGGGTATTTCGATGCCCATCAGGCCCATTTCGCCCATTTTCTTGACGATGGGCATGGGGAATTCGCCGGTTTCGTCGTAGTGGGCGGCCAGGGGCGCAATTTCCTTTTGCGCGAATTCCCGGACGGCCTCCCGGATCATGCGGTGCTCCTCGTCGAGCATGAATTCGAACGCGACGCTCATGGTCGTTCCTCCAACGTTGGGTTTCGGGTGTCGGGGATCAGTCCTCTCCCCGGGGAGGACACACGTCCTCGGGCCGGAGAGGGGGCACATCGGTGAGGGGATAGCCGCTGAGGAGGTCCAGTTTCTCGGGATCGGCTTCGAGCGCCCGGACAACGGCCTCACACGCGGCCCGGGGATCCCCCTTCTCCTGGAAGACGTCCCACCACGTCTGGGCGAGGGGGGTGAAGGGGGCCTTTGCCAGCTGGGTGGTCAGGGTAGTCAGGGTGGCTTTGGCCAGTTCCTTGTTGCCCGCGAAGCCCGCGGAGATGGCCAATCCCAGCCCGGCAAAGCTGCGCACCGCGGCCATTTCCTCGTCCTCGTCGGCTCCCGGCTTGCAGGCGCTGAGCCCCTGGGCGGCCAGGATCTGGGCGAAGCGCTCGATGGGCCGGTCCCACCCGTATTCGGGGCCCGTCCACAGGGCGACCAGCGCGGAGTGCAGCGCGTAGCGGGCGCAGGTGGTATCCTCGTATGTCACGTCGAAGAGGGTGTAGGGGGCACCCCCGTCCGAAGCCCACACCTGGGTGCGTTGGGGGATCTCCGTCGGCCGGGTGCTGTAGACGTTTTCCTGGAGGAGGATTTCCTGGCCGCTCCCCGGGGCCTCGTCGGCAAAGTCGACGCGGGCGTTGTGTCCCTGGGGTTGTCCTTTCACCCAGGAGGTGTACGCGTCGTCGACCCAGGAGTAGACGGAGGCGAATAGGGTGCAGTCGGGCGCTTCCCCGTCCGCGCAGCGGACTTCCTGCCACACGACGTCCGTGTGGCCGTCCTGGTTCAGGTCCTCCACGGCGAGGAGGGTGACGGTTCCCGAGTAGGAGCGGCGAAAGGCCAGACGGAATTCCCCGTCCTGGCGGTGCAGGGCGAGGAGGACGCCGGGCCCCACGTCAATGCCCTTGTGCAGGGGGAGGTCGAGGGCGAGGAGGATGTCCTCGTCCCCGTCGCCGTCCACGTCATGGCCTCCCACGCCGCCGTACGCGTCGCCGGTGAGGGCGCACTGGCGGGTGGCCTCGTAGAGTTTGAGGATGTCCCCCTGGGTGGCGATGGCGGTGTTCAGGGCCCATTCCGCGAGCTGGTTCAGGTTCTGGGGGCAGGTGGGATGTTCGGCCGCGGGGG
>WGAA01000258.1 GCA_015489285.1 Anaerolineae bacterium
GATCCCTGGCGGTCCCACACGGCCAACGTGGACGCGTTCCTGCGAGTCCATCCGGTGTCCCCCGCGGTGGCGACGCAGCTCCGCCGGGGGGCCGCGGCGGCCGACGCGGGGCTGGATGCGCGTGCGGCCGCGGCGTTCGTCCGGGCCCTCGGGATGATGGAGGACACGGAGGGGCTCCTGGATCTGGGGTATGTATTGCAGGATCTGGGATACCCCCAGCTGGGTATTCGGGCGGCTTCCCGCGCGGTGGACCGGGCTTCGTATGAGGCTCAGGCGCTCCCCCTGGATTACTGGCGCCTCCTGTACCCGACCCCTGCGCCCGCGTACATGCGGGCTGTCGCCCGGGAGTTCGCCATTCCCGTCCCGTTGCTATACGCGGTCATTCGCCAGGAGAGTCATTTCACCGTGGCCGCGACGAGTGTGGCCCAGGCCCAGGGGCTTATGCAGATCATCCCCTCTACGGCCCGTCTGGCCGCGCGGTGGTTGGGCCTCCACGTTCAGGACGAGCGGGACTTCTATCGGCCCACGGTGAACGTGCGGTTGGGCGCGTACTACCTCGCTACCGTGTTGCGGGAATTCGACGGGAACGTGGTTTCGGCCCTGGCCGGGTACAACGGGGGGCCGGGGAACGTGGTCCGCTGGCGGACCCTCTACGGCGAGGACGATGACCGCTTTATCGAGCTGATTCCCGTGCTGGAGACGCGCGTGTACGTGCGGGAGGTCCTTCGCCAGCGAGCCGTATATGAGCGGCTGGGGGTGGGGAATTCCGCCCCCCGGCCGGCTAATCCCCCGGGCTCAGTTCCCTGAGCACCGCTCGGCTGGGGCGTGGGTGGGGGACTTCCACCCGAATGAGCAATCCCCCACGGGGGCGATTCTTCAGGGTGAGGCGCCCGCCCAAAAGGGCCACCCGTTCGCTGATGCCGAGGAGACCGTAATGTCCCTCCCGGGAGGCTGCTGCCAGGTCGAAATCCTCGGGGAGCCCGCGGCCGTTGTCCGCGATGGTGATGGCCAACATGCGTGGCGACGTGTGGTGGATCTGGATGTGGACCTGAGTGGCCTGGGCGTGTTTCCACACGTTGTTCAGCCCCTCCTGAACGATGCGGAAGAGGGAAAGTTCGATGGGCTCGGGAAGCCGCCCCAGGTGTTCGTCCACATCGAGGGTGACCTGTATCCCCGTTCGCTCTTGCCAGTCCCTCGCGTACGAGCGGATGGCTGCCCCCAGGCCCAGGCTGTCGATGGTCGGTGGCCGCAGATCCCCGCAAATGCGTCGCACCTCCGTTATCAGCGTGCGGATGTCCTCCCGAACCCGGCTAATGTCCTCCCGAACGGGAAGGGGGACGCTTTCCGCCTCTCCCAAGTCCTCCAGCTGGTAGTTGATGCTCAACAGATCCTGGATGATCTGGTCGTGGAGTTCGCGAGCCAGGCGTTTCCTTTCCTGTTCCCGTTCCGTGAGAAGGCGTCGCTGGGCTTCCTGGAGCGCACGATTTGCCTTGTCCAGGGCAGCGATTTGCAGGGAAAGCTGTTCCAGCAGTTGCTCCCGCAGGGACGTCTGCGCGGCCAGGTCCTTTTCCAGCAGGCGTTGTTGGTGTCTCAGCTTTTCCGCCTGCTCTCTGGCCCGATAGTAGCTGTCCAGCGCCCAGATGATGGGGGTCAATTCCCGCCGGTCGCTCATGCCCACAATGGCCGCAACCACCTCTTCCCGGGTCGTCTCGTCGGTCGGCGTCTCCATGACGATGTGGCCTTCCCGGAGGACCAGGAGACGGTCCGCAACGGCGAAGAGGTGGTCCAGGTTATTGCTGAAGAAGAGGACGGCCGTCCCCTTGTCACGCCACGCTTCGATTAGGGTGAGGAGTTTCCGCTGGTAGGGGGAGCTGAGCAAGGCCGTGGGGTCGTCGATGACGATGAGCTTGGCCGCCTGGATCAGGACTCGGGCAATGGCGACGAGTTGGCGTTGTTCGGGCGAAAGGTAGGCGACGTGTTCCCGCAGGGACGGGATGTGGGCTTCCAGGGTGGCCAGGGCTTGTTCCGCCAATTCGTCCATGCGCTTGCGGTTCGGTACGCGTAGCCACCGAAACCGTGAGGGCCATCCCAGCTCCCGCCCCAGGAAGATGTTGCCCGTGACATCCAGCGAGTCGGCCAGGACGGGGCTTTGGGGGATGAGTTCGATGCCTTTGTCCCGCGCGCAGAAAGGCCAGGGAAGGACGGTTCCCTCCAGCTTGAGATACCCGTCGTCGGGGGGCATGAGGCCCGCGATGATGGAGGCCAGGACGGTTTTTCCCGCACCGTTCTTTCCGGCGACCCCGACGACCTCCCCGGCCTTCACCTCCAGGGTCACCCCCCGCAGGACGGGGAGCTTTCCGAAGGATTTGACGATGTGATGAACCTCCAAGAGCACGTCGCTCGCACTCATGCGCCCGTTCTCCTCCCCGTGAGTTCAGTAGGACAGGGGGCGGAATGGATCGGGTTTGAAGGGATCGGGAAGGGGGCGGGAAAAGTCGTGGGTTTTCCACGCTTTGAGCATGGCGTCCACGTTGGAGCGGGTCACGATGTCCATACCCGAATCCAAAAAGGGAGGAAATCGTTTGTTCAACACCGTGTGTTCGTAAATGATGCGCACCGTTTCATACCCCCAGCCCCAATATTTTTGCCCCACCAGCCCGGAAAGATACCCGTCCCGCAGGAGCTCGAGTTCCACGGGCAGGGTATCGAAGGCCACGGTTTTCAAGCGGCCGGATTTTGCCGCGGCTTCCCAAAGGGGCATGGCGCCTCGTTCGGCAAAGAGGGGCCACATGCCGACGAAGAACCACCCGTTCAAGTCGGGGTGGGCCAGCATGGTCTCCTCCACCACCTGGACCCCCAGGTTGATATCCTCGTTGCTGACCGCGACGGCCACGACGTCGATGTCGGGGAACACGGCAATGAGATCTCGGAAGCCGCGAATGCGTTCTTCCAGGTTGTACGCGCCCGGCACGCCCGTAAGCAGCGCCACCTTCCCCCGTCCCCCCATCGCCCGGACGAGGAGATAGGCCGCGACCTGTCCTGCCCGGTAGTTGTCGATACTCCAGCTGGTGAACCGCAAGCTGTTCGGCGAGTCGGAATCCCAGGTCATCACGGGAATACCGGCTTTCACGGCCTTGTCGATGGGATCACGACAGGCCACCGGGTCGATGCAAGAAATGGCAATGGCATCGACCCCTCGGACGATGACATCCTCCATCACCCGCACCTGTTCTGCCGCGTCCGCGGATACAGGGGCAACGTAAAGGATGTGCACGCGGACGGGGCCCCGGGCGGATAGCTCTTCCGCACGTTTGAGGGCGCCCCGATATCCCAGCTCGAAGATGGGGTTGTTCATGGCTTTGGGGATCCAGGCGATGGTCAGGGTTCGCGAGGGGCCGGTCTCACGGCCCTTTGTTCCGTAACGGGCCCCCACTCCCACAATTATCAGGAGAAGCAGGATGAGAACACCCCACCGTTCTCGTCGTCGCACGCGCATGATCCCACCGTCGCCCTATCCGTGTTGTTCACGAGTTTTCAGGGGGAGGGAATCCACCAGAATCGCGGCAAGGAGCATCGCGCCGACGATGCCCGTTTGCCAGTAGGGGTGAACGCCCATAAGCACCAGACCGTTGCGCAGGATGTGCAACAGCCCTGCGCCGATGAGCACGCCCCAAATGGTGCCCTTCCCCGTCGTGAGGCCACCCCCTCCCAGGATGGCGGCTGCAATGATGTCGATTTCGTAGCCCACGGCCGCGGTGGGCGCTGCCACCCCCAACCGGGCCGTCATCATCAGGCCGCCTGCCGCGGCCATGAACCCGGAGAAGGTGTAGACGAATTGCTTCAATCCCCCTATGTCGATGCCGGAGACGTGAAGAGCGGGCGCGGAGCGCCCCAGCAGGCGGATGTAACGGCCCAGGAGCGTCATGTTCAGGAGAACGGCCGACGCCAGGGTGAGCACAAGGAGGATGAGGACCGGTACGGGAATCATTAAGGCGTTCAGGTAGATGTATCCCTGGCCCAGGACGCGGAACGTGTACGGCAGGTTGCGCACGGGCCAGCCACGGCTCAGGACAAAGATGATGCCTCGCGCCACGCTCATCGTCCCCAGGGTGACGATGTACGAGGGGAGATCCAGCCGTCCCACCAGCGTGCCGTTGACATAGCCCACCCCCATCCCGGCAGCCAAACCCGCGAGGACGGCAAGGCACACGGGGTGCCCGCCCTGGAGGACCAGGGCAGCGATGAGGCCGGCCAGGGCCATAGTAGCCCCCACGGAAAGGTCGATGCCCCCGGTGAGGATGACGACGCTCTCGCCCAGGACCACGACGGCAATCCAGGAGAAGGAGCGGGCCACGTTGCTCAAGTTCTGTGCGCTGAGGAAGGTAGGCGTGCGCACGCTGAGGAACAGGGCGAGAAGGAAGAAGAGGAGGAGAACGACCCCCTCGCGCGCGTTTAGAATTCGTCTCACCCCTCGTATTCGCCGGGGTCCTGTGTCCTTCATCGTATCCTACTCCGGTATGGCATCTTCGATGATCTGCCGCAGGGTGTTCAAGTCCAGGTCTTTCTTGTCCAGAAACGCGACGGCTCCCGCGGCAAGGCCTTCCCGGTGAAATTCCCGGTCCGGATAGGCGCTGATGAGCACGGTTCGGGCCTGGGGGCTTACGGCCCGGATCTGGCGAACACAGCGGATGCCGTTTTCCCCCCGCAAGATGACATCCACAAAGGCCAGATGGGGGCGGATCTCCCGGGCCAAACGGGTGGCATCGGCAATCGTGTCCGCTTCGTACACGTGGGCCTGGGGGTTGACACGCAAGATCATGTGGTGGAGTTGCCTCCGATATCGGACATTGTCGTCGACCACGAGGATGTTGATTTGCCGGCCTTCGTTGACGTCCCACGCGGGCTTTTCGACTCGCGGGGTAAGGGATGGCGTGGTGTGGAAGAGGTGGGGATGATGACGTACGAAGTTCACCGCTTCCAACCGGTTGCTCACACCTAACTGGCGGTACAGACGGGTCAAATGGTTCTCCACCGTCTTCACGCTCAAGTTGAGTCGGCGGGCGATATTTTGGTTGTCCAACCCCTCGTAGAGGAGCCGCAGGATCTCCCGCTGTCGCGGCGTCAGGCCGACGGTGGTTGGGGAATCCGCACCGCTGCCGATGTACTGGAGGAGCTTGTCCAGCAGGGGCGGGGAGACCCACCGTTCCCCCTGGAGGACTCGACGGACGGCCAGTCGGAGGTCCCCCAGGGGTTGGTCCTTCAGGTGATATCCGTGTACACCGATGCGGAAGAGGCCCTGGACGTAGATGTCGTCGTCGTACGCGCTGACGACGAGGACCTTCATGTCCGGATAACGGGTTCGGATGACGGAGGTGTCCTCGAGGGGGTCGAAGTGGGGCATGGTGATGTCGATGAGCAAGAGGTGGGGTACCCGGCGCTCCAGGAAGGCGAAGAGGCCGAGGCCGTCACCCACCTCACCGATGATGCGCACATCGGGCATATCTTCCAGAGCTTTGCGGATACCGGCACGTACCAGCGCGTGATCGTCGGCCAGGAGGAGAGTGTAGCCCTGTTCGCTCCCAACCCGATCCCGTTCGCCGCTCATTCCGTCCATAGTGGCCCTTTCCGGTGCGTCATCGCTCCCGTACGACGGTCGGGGGAAGGTTCCGGCTGCCCCTGGGGATTCCAGCTCTGCGCTCCCATTATACCACAGGAAACAGGTTCCCGGACTTCGGCAGTCCGTGCTTGGGATGCTGATGCCCATTAGGGGAAATCCCCTAACGCCTCTAGGGAGGATTGGGCAAGAAATTGAGGGCGTCATGTGTTGATCTTCCCCAACGAGGCTGGTACCCTGGTAAGGGGGTGTGCCCCAAACTGCGCGCCCGGAGTGCGTGTACGGATGTACGGTGGAATTTCACAAAAAGGAGGGTGAGTCATGAAGGTGTATCGATTGCCACGTTGGGCTTTGGCCGTAAGCCTTCTCCTGATCGCTGCCCTCGCGCTGGGAGCGTGCGCTCAGCAGACACCGCAGGTCGTTACCAAGGAGGTGGAGAAGGTCGTCAAGGAGACGGTCGTTGTCACCCAGGTTGTGGAAAAGGTGGTGACGAAAGAAGTGGAGAAGGTGGTGACGAAGGAGGTCGTCGTCACCCCCACGCCGAAACCCGAGGAGAAGAAGTTGGAGATCTTCCACTGGTGGACGGCCGGAGGGGAACGTGAGGCCGCCGACGCCATGTTCCGGGTGTTCAAGGAGAAGTACCCCGATGTGGAAATCATAGAGAACCCGGTTGCCGGCGGCGGTGGGGTCAGCCATCGCGTCGTCCTCCAGGCCCGTCTTTCCGCCGGATTGCCCCCCGATACCTGGCAAACCCTGGGAGGGGCTGAGTTGAAGTCGTACGTGGATGGGGGATACCTGGAGCCGTTGGACGATCTCTACGCGGAGCTGAAGTACAAGGACGTCATCCCCCAGCCCCTGTACAACGCGGTCACCATTAACGGGCATCCGTATGTGGTCCCCCTGAACATGCACATTCAGAACATCCTGTACTACAATAAGAAGCTCTTCGACGAGCTGGGACTGAAACCGCCGACCACATACGACGAACTCGTGGCCGCGGCCAAGGCCATCAAGGATGCCAAACCCAAGATGTCACCGTTGGGACTGGGTACAAAGGAGAAGTGGGAAGCGGCCTTCCTCTTCGACAGCATCCTGCTGGAGGAGGGTGGGCCCGAGTACTACGTCAAGCTCTACAAGGGCGAAATCGACGTCAAAACGGACCCCACGTATAAGAAGGCCCTGGAGAAGTTGCAAGCCCTTCTACCCTATGTGTACCCCTATCACTCCAACCTGACATGGGATGAATCCTGCGGCCTCCTCGTGTCCGGTGATTCGGCCATGGTCATCATGGGCACGTGGGCCATCGGCTACTTCAAGAGCCGTGGGTGGACTCCGGGCGAGGACTTCGGCGCGGTCACCTTCCCCCAGAAGCCCGAACGGATTCTCCTCTTCCATCCCGATACGTATGGGAAGGCGAAGAACGCGCCCCATCCCCAGACGGTTATGCTCTGGTTGAAGACGGTTGCGTCGCCGGACCTGCAGATTCCGACGGACGTCATCCAGGGCGGCCTATTCGCCCGCTTGGATATCGACCCCAAGGAATTCCCCGATCCCATCCGTCAGGAACTGCAGACGTACGTGCGCAACAACCCGCAGAAGCTGATCCTGGACCAGCACGGGAGCATTGCGCCCTTCAGCTTCACCCAGGCCTATTGGGATGCGGTGGCCGCCTTCATCGCGGACCCGAATGTGGATTCCACCCTCTCCACCGTGTCCGACCTCTTCCAGATTTACGATGTAAAGACCGAGGCCGCGTGGTATCAGTGGCCATAAACCGGCACCTCGGGGGGACAGGGAGCACTCCCTGTCCCCCCGAAACTTCTTCGAGGTGTGCGCGAGCATGGAACGAGTAAGGCGTTGGCAGCGAAAATGGCGTCGTTTGACGTGGGGAGATGTAATTTCGACGGCCATCTTTTTGTTGCCCTTGTTGATCTTCCTTGTCGTCCTCTACGGGATGCTGGTGTGGACGTTCTACGTCTCCATGGCTAACTGGAAGGGGACCGCGCCGAATTACACGTTCGTGGGGCTGAAGTGGTACAAGCTCATGTTCAGCCTCGACCGCTTCTGGGTCGATGTGCGAAATAACCTGAAGTGGATGATTCTGGGCGTTATTCCGACCACGTTCGTGGCCTTGCTCCTGGCCTACCTTCTGGAAATCGGATCGATACCCGGCACGGAAACGTATATCCGGACCCTCATACTCTATCCTGTGGCCATGTCCTTCGTCGTCACGGGCACGATATGGTCCTGGATGTATCAACCCGATAAGGGGGTATTCAACACGATACTCCGGGCCCTGGGTCTGGATTTCCTCACAGGACGCTTTACCACAGATCCCGCTACCGCAACTTACTGGTTGATACTGATCTTTATCTGGCAGTATTTGGGATTTGCCGTCATCATCCTGCAATCCTCTTTCCGCACGGCTGAGCTTCAGGAGATGATAGAGGCGGCGACCGTGGATGGCGCCGGTCGATTGCGCATTCTGTTCAGCATCATCGTCCCCAATATTCGTGGCGGGATGCTTATTCTCATCTCCCTGCTGTTGATATCTGCCCTGAAGGTATTCGATATCGTTTACGTCGTTACGTTCGGTGGGCCCGGGTATTCCACCGATGTTCTGGCGTTCTTCATGTTTATAGCCACGTTCCAGCAGCACCTCGTGGCTTTGGGGGCAGGACTCGGAGTTATCATCTTTCTCATGGCGTTTGTCGTGGTCATTCCCTACACCATATACGCTTTCAGGAAGTGGTTTGAATGAAAAGACGAACGAGTACCATCACCGTATTGGTTCTTCTCACACTGATTGTGTTGTCGGTAGCCTATTTGCTGCCGATTTATGTCATGCTGGTGGCGTCGTTGAAGACGCCGCTGGAGATTAGCCAGCGGCGCTATTTGATTCCCAGCGGCCATCTCCAGTTCAAGAATTATGTCCAGGCTTTCCAGTTGGTCCGCTCTGCGCTGATAAACTCCAGCATTATTTCCTTCTCCGTGACGCTCCTGGCCGCGTTTCTGGGAGGGCTCGGCGGCTATTGGCTCAGCCGCTCCCGCTCCACCTTCGCTAAGGTCCTCTTCATCCTCGTGGGTATTGCCCTGTATCTCCCGTATCAGGTGGTCCTCATCCCCCTCGTTCAGGTGATGGCACGCACGAAGCTGGCGTTGACCCATTTGGGGCTTATCCTCAGCTATTTGATCTTGAACATGCCTCTGGCTTCTGTACTCATGGGCACGTTTTTCCTGGGGATGCCCCGGGAGTTGGAAGAGGCGGCGGAGGTGGATGGGGCGAACAAGTTGCAGACGTTTTTCTACGTGATTACGCCTATGGCCTTGCCCGCATACGCATCGACGGCCATCATCATTTTCACTCAGGTGTGGAATGAGTTCCTCTTGGCCCTGACCCTCTCCACACCGCAGACGACCACCATCCAGGTCAAGCTGGCAGAGGTCAAGGGAAGTTTCGTGGCCCTGTATAACATTCAAATGGCGGCTGCTCTTATTAGCGTCTTCATCCCCCTCGTTTTCTTCGTCGCGCTGGGCCGCTACTTCATTCGCGGCATTCTGGCCGGCGCCCTAAAGGGATAACCGGCAGAGGTGCCGAGCCCTCGGCCGCGTTCTCCATGCACGTGACATCCGCCGGGCATTGTCGGTTGCCGGCTGGACAGCCCCTGGGTCCCCGTCACGCGTTCTTCTGAGCCAGTTCGATGAGAGTGGGGCCAATGCGGATGAGCCCGGTTTCGGTGATTTCGCAGACGTGGATCCGGGTGTCGTGCCCGGTGAGGCGGCAGCCATCGATGCGGAACAGGCGAATCATTTCACCGATGGGCAGGTGGTAGAGTTTCTGTTTGTAGGAGGAGGTAATCACGTCCTTGTAAAAGACCATGGTCCCGTCCATGATGTGGGCAACGGCATATCCCCCTGCGGCCTCCGCGGACATTTCCTCGTGGCTGGAACGTTTCTGGGAGACGAGGAGGCCCGTCTGGTGCCACTTTTTGAGGAAGTTGTAAATCCGACGCACGACGGTGCGGGCCGCCATCTCCTTGTGTTCGAAGAGGCCGGTCACCGAGTCCACGATGGTGTGCCGCACGTGATAGGTCCTGATGACGTGGGCCAGGGTGGCCAGCAGGGAGGGAAGATCCTCCTGTAGGCGGTTGTGGGTGGCCACGTCAATGAAGACGATGTTCTCGTCCACCGCGCTTTCCGCGATGCCCAGGGCTTTCGCCCGTTCACGCATGCCCATGGCCACGAAGATGGCCGGGGATTCCACGGTAATGAAGGCCACCCCTTCCCCGCGCCCGGCCTGTGTCAGGGCGTACTGTTCGACCATGAGGCTCTTCCCTGTGTCCGCTACCCCGGTGACGTTCATCACACTGTAGCGGGGGATCCCCCCAAGGGGCACCCGACGGGGTTTTTCCCCTTCCCACTTGACGGTGAAGAAGAGGTTGTCCAGTCCCTCGATGCCCGTGGGGACGCCTTCGAGTCGGGGGGCCTGGGCGCGGGCCTCGCCAAAGCGCAGGATGCTTTCTTCCAGCACCTGGGGACCACGGCGTTCCGGTTCGAAGAAATATTCCTCCTGGCTCATGAGCTACCCTCCTCCATGAAAAGCTTGGCGTCGTCGGTTGAGAACGTCGGCGCTGCAGGCGCAGCCTGACGTGATGACGTGATTCGTAATGCGTGATGCGTAAGTTGGGCGAGGGGGCTGGCGCGGTAGGGTCAACCTTGTCCCCACGCCATCCCTTTAATCGTTCATCGTCAATCGTTAATCGTCGTCTTCCCGCCAGACGCCTCATCGTCACGCCAAAACGGTTTCCACGCCAGTCGGTTACTCGTTACTCTGTTACTCGTTACTCACGATGAACCGGGCGGTTTATGGTCCAGGCTTCCGAAGTCGCGCAGACTTCGGAAGCCTGGATGGACGTTGGGCAAAATTAGGATTCGGCTGCGCGTTTGAGTTCCCGGAGCAGTTCGGCCGGGTTGGCCACACTTTCCGGTAGCTTGGGTACGACCTCGCTTGCGGGTTTCCCTTCGATTTCCAGCCCTTTGAGTAAGGCACCGATTTCCTCTCGGGTGAGGGGGAATTTGGAGCCACGGATGCGCCAGAGGACTTCGATGGGCCAGGCCACTTCCAGGATCTCCATCACATCCTGGAAGACGGCTTCCAGGAAGCTGATGCTCTCGTTCCCCTGTTTGATCTCCTGGTAGGCCCACTTGGCCAGTCCCCCTGCAACGTGCACCTTCATTTCCTTGTGCTGGAGCTCGTCCGAGAGTTTGGCCTTTGTGGCTTCCACATCCGCCCGCAGGATGTTGCGAACGGTTTGCTCCGTGATCCCCAACTCCTGAGCGATTTGGGCGGGGGACATGTCGTAATCGGTGCTGAGGACTACGGCATAGGCCGCTTCCAACAGGCTGGGAATCCAGGTGAGGTTGCGGTAATGAATGATCTTGCGCGGTCCACCGGCCAATTCGAGGGCTTTCAAGAAAACTCGGATGGCCATCGGATCGGGATGAATTTCCTGTATTTCACCGGCACCCAGAATGACCATTTTCTCACCTCCTTGTGCTTTCCTCTCTCTTGTTGGATACAGAACGAATCGGCGTTTTTGTCACTCGTGTTCCGAATGTATCATAACCCGCGACGTGTTAGAATTCCCCTAGAGGAACGTTGGGAATATGTTAGAGTTGGGATGGGTGCCGGTAGGAGCGTAGGGACGCGCACCTGCGCGTCCCTACGGGTGAGGTCAGGAGGAAGGGGTGTTCAGGAGGTCGGAGAGCCCGAGGGCTTCGAGGGTTTCGGCCGTGGGCATCCCCGTTTCCGGGTCCCAGCCGCGGGCCTCGTAGTATTCGGGCATGATGATGGACATGTCGGGCAGGACGCCGGCCGCGCTTCCGTCAGGCCGGGGTTCGTGTTCCAACCGGTAGGGGAGCCGGTCATCCGCGGCCCGGATGCCCAGGCGTCCGTTGATGAGCCGTTTCAGGTTGAAAATGCGTTCCCCCGTGCGGTAGACCTCCTCCACGTCCCAGTTCCAGCCCAGGGCTTTGTTGACCAAATCGGCAACGAGCGCGGGCCCGGCCAGTCCCTTGATGATGAATTTGCAGAGTCCCAGGGTGTTGTACAGGGCCACGTAATCCTGGTAGCGCTTGGCCATACGTCCCGCCTCTCGGCTGGCAAAGCGGTCCGGGTGGGCCTCATAGTACAGGTCGGGGACCTTGAGGCCGTATCCCTGCCAGTAGCTACAGGATTCCATGTGGCAGGCGCCGCGGTTGGCCGTGGCGTAATTGGCGGCCATGTCGACGAAGGCCCGGGGATCGTGGTAGGGGACTTCCAGCCCTTTGACGTGGACTGCGAAGCGGTCCGTCTCCGGCCCCAGGGCCTGACTCATCCGGCGCACGCCGTCGGCGACGAAGTTGCCAAAGCCCTCCCGGAAGGCGATCTTCTTCACCAGTTCGATGGTCATTTGTGGGTCACCCCAGGCCAGCGTCAGGCCGTCGGTGTCCTTCTCCGTGAGGTAGCCGCGCTCGAAAGCTTCCACCGCGAAGGCGATGCTGGCCGAGGTGGAGATGGTATCCAGGCCGAAGTCGTTGCAGAGGTGGTTGATGTAGGCGATGCTTTCCAGGTCGTCGTTGAGGAGCATGCCGCCAAACCCCGCGAGGGTCTCGTACTCGGGACCTTCCCCCTTCGTCCCCTTGTAAGGGCCCTCTTTGATGTCGACGGCTTTGCCGCAGCCGATGGGGCAGGCGAAGCAGAAGGTGTGTTTCCAGAAAATGGTTTCAGCGATCTTCTGGCCGGAGATCTCATAGGAGCGGCCGCCCCACGTCCCGTCCCTCCAGTTGCGCAGGGGAAGATCCCCGTATTCCTCCGTGGCGGGAACGCCGCCCGCGGTGCCCAGGAGGCTGAGGCTTTTGGCGTATTCCTTGATGCTGTTGTTCGCCTCCCTGACGAGGGCACGGAAGCCCTTGGGGTCGGCGTAGGTGGGGCGGTCCTTCCCCCGCACGACGATGGCCTTGAGCCGTTTGCTCCCCATGAGCGCTCCCATGCCCGTTCGGCCCGCTGCTCGCGCGTGGTATCGCCCTCCTTGCATGACGGACGCGTAGAGGACGAGATGTTCCCCCGCCGGTCCGATACAGGCGACTTGGGCCTTGGGGTCCGTTTCTTCCCGCAGGATGTCGAAGGTGTCGAAATGGCCCTTGCCCCATACGTGGCCGGCCGGGCGGATCTCCACCTGTTCCGAGGGGCCGTCGATCCAGATGTAGACGGGTTCGTCCGCTTGTCCTTCGATGACCAGGCCATCGAAGCCGCTAAAGCGAAGTTCGGCCGCCCAGTGTCCGCCCATGCTGGATTCTCCCCAGATGCCGGTCAGAGGGGAGCGTCCGGCCCAGGAGGAGCGACAGGCCGTGGGCGCGAAGGTGCCGCTGAGGAGCCCGTTGAACACGTACAGTTTACTCCTCGGGTCCAGCGGTGGAATGGTGGGATCCATCTCCTGCCAGTAGAGCCAAGCCGCGTAGCCACTGCCCAGGGTGAAACGGCGTATATCCTCCTCGGCAATGGGAACGATCTTCCAGGTGCGTTGCGTCAGATCGACGTGGATGTAGCGACCGGTGTACACACGAGTCATATGTGCCTCCTCGCTGCGTTAGGCTGAACTCCGGCTCCCGGGCCGCTTTCGGCGGCCTTTACCCCGGCGTCGCACCGCGTTGCCGGAGCCCCGTGTGGGTTTGCATCGAACAAGGGGATGGGGCAACCCGGGGATGCGCATCCCCGGCCGTGGAATTATACACGATGGGGATGGGGGGAGGCAAGGGGATGTGGGGCCTTCCCCGGACTTGTCATTTTCCCCCAGATCCCCCACAATGGACCGCAACAACGTTCTGGGGACGCAGAGGTGTGGGATGTTCAAGAAGATGTTCCTCTATCTGGTGG